>JAPLLI010000026.1 GCA_026387615.1 Nitrospirota bacterium | reverse complement strand
GATTAGTGGAAGGCGTCCCCGTCACGTCCTCGCCGTTCAATCTACCGGAGGCCAAGCCTTCCCAGCAGAAATTCGAACGGCGGTCGTCGGGAAACAGCCAAGGGGCCACGCCCCCAACCAGCAGCAAGTAATCACTGTCGTACCATCTCACGCCCATCATCAGGAGCACGACCATGACACGACTCAGCACCAGACTCGTCTTCGCGGCAAGCCTCGCGCTCGTCACGCTCGGCTCAGTCGATCCTCACTCAGGATTCGCGCAACCGGCACAGGACACTCCGCCATCTTTCCCGCAAGGCAGCTTCCTGGCCCTGCAACAGGCGGTTGAGGTGGGCCTCAAGAGCCATCCGCTCGTGCAAGAGGGAGGGGCCAACCTCAAAATGAACGAAGCGCGGACCGAGCAGGCTCGATCGCTGTACTATCCGCAAGTCTCCGCCAACATGGATGCGGCCAACGGTTCAGCCAGGATCAATCCTCGTTTTGTCACGCCGGCCGGCGGCCTGCTGCAACCCAATCTGAGCTCCTACTCGACCGGCATCTTGGCAAGCCAGCGGCTCTACGACTTCGGGTACACGCAAAATCTGGTGCAGTCCTCTGAATTGTCGCAACGCGCGTCCGTGCAGGATGTCTCAGCCCGCCGCGCGCTGATTGTCGTCAACATCCAACGCGCCTACCTCAACAGCTTAAAGCGGCGCAAACTGGTGCAGATCGCCGAAGAAACCGTGCGTGAACGGGGGCTCATTACCAGTCAGATCGAAACCCTCTACCGTCAACAGTTGAAATCGAAGCTCGACTTCGACCTGGCCAGGCTCGAGTCGGTCAATGCGCAATCCCTCCTGGTCAAGAGCCGGAACGACCTCAAGGCCAGTTTCGCCGACATCAATCGCGCGATGGGCGTCGTCGGCGCGGCGGACTATGTCCTCGAAGATGTGTCGGTGGAGGTGCGCAGGCCGCGCGAGCTGCCCTCGCTGATCGCCGACAGTTTGACGCATCCTGAGCTGCAACGGGCGAAAGAACAGAGCGCCGCGGCGGAAGCCAAGCTCCGGGCCATGAAGAAACAATATCTGCCGACGATTTCCGCCGTGGCCAGTGGCGGCCAATACGACACCTTCGACACCAGCCGGAACGTCGCGACCGGCGGCTGGTGGGCCGGTGGCGCCTCCGTCTCCATGCCGATTTTCACAGGGTTCATGATTGAAAACCAGGTGCGCGAAGCGAGCGCGCAACAAGTCGCGGCACAAGCCCTCAGCCTCAATATCGAACAGGCGTTGACGCAACAAGTCACGAATGCCTACCTCGACACCCTCACCTTCGCACAACAGATCACGTTGTCAGAAGAACAGGTAAAGACGGCGCTGGAAGCGCTCCAGCTCTCGAAGCAGCGGTACAAACTCGGGCTCGGCAGCGTGGTGGAAGTGACGCAATCTGAAGTCGCCGTCACAGGGGCGCAAACGAGGCTGGCGGAAGCGCAATACGACTACAAGATCGCGGAAGTGACGCTCGCCTATTCAGCGGGGGGACGGAGCCACCTGGAAACCGATTCGACGCTGCACTAGACCGCGTCGCTCGTGAAGCGTCGTTCGTATCTCGTCCAAAAAAAGAGCATAGGGCGTATAGCCAATAGCCTATGGTCAGGAATGAAGAGTGGACGGCGTTGCTTCAGCTATACGCCATTCGCCATACGCTCTTATTCCCCACGAGATACGCTTCACGAAATACGAGCGACAGTCTTCTGCTGGAGGGCTTTTTCAGCGTCCTGATGAAGAGACGCCAACGCCAGGAATAACCTTCGTCAGGTCAATGACGAGTTCATCCCTGGCGTTGGCCAACATGATGTCCAACAGACTGTGCTGCTGGTCGATGATCGCCTCGCTGGGATCGAAAAAAAGATCGAAGTCCTTCGCCGCCGTCGGGCGCATGGGATAGCGCCGATCATAGATCATCCCATAGGTCGGGATGCCATACAGGACCTGCCAATTCCCCATCGTGATATGCAATTCCGTGCCATGGAGATAGAGGCCGCCTGACGTAATGATGCGCTTGACGGACGTTTGCGGTTGACTGAGATAAAACGTCACGCGCTCGTCCGGCTGGGCCACAACAAAGGCCGCGGCAATCTGCCGGGACAAGAGGGCCAGCTCATCCGGACGAAATGCCGCCATCAGCGGCGCCTCTCCCTGCATCCACGTCTGCACCCAGACCCGATGCTCTCTCACCGAAATGCCGTCCAGGATACGAGCCACGTCCTCAAACCGCAGCACGAGGGGATGCGCATGCGCACTCGGCGGCCATTCCGGCAGGACGGTTTCATCCCGTTCAAGCCTGACGTAATTGACCGGATCTTCGTAGACCGCACGATAGGGCACCACCGGAATGGTGCAGCCAACGGCCAGAACGGCGAATGAAAAAGTCAAAATGCAAAATGAAAAACGGATACCGCCAGTGAAAGTCTTCATTTTGAATTTTCCATTTTACATTGTGACGATCAGCTCTCGCTGATCGCCACGGTCATCTCGACTCGTTCGAATGGATTGTCCCGGCCATCACGCTTCATGGCGACGACCTTATCGACCACGTCCATCCCGCTGACCACTTCGCCGAACGCCGTGTACTGCCAATCGAGAAAGTTCGCATCCGCAACGCAGATGAAAAACTGCGAGCCCGCACTGTCCGGCTCGTTCGAGCGCGCCATGGAGACAACCCCGCGCTTATGCGGCTTGCTGTTGAACTCGGCCTTAATCTGATAGCCAGGCCCACCCATGCCGTGCGACGCACGATCGGGATTCTTGCTGTTAGGATCGCCGCCCTGGATCATGAAACCGGGAATGACCCGATGAAAGGTCGTGCCGTTATAGACGCCCTCTTGGGCCAACTTCATGAAGTTCTTCACATGCCCTGGCGCGACATCATGGAAAAATCGCAGGACGATCTCGCCCAGCTGGGTCCCTTTGCTGCTGACGGTAATGGTGGCTCGCGTGTTCTCGGTCGGCTCTGACATCGTCCTCTACCCTTTCTTGGTTAGCGTAAACGGAAGGGAGCCGGAGACTCCCCTCCCTCAAGACCCCGATTAATAGAATGCCACGTCTGTCCGTCGTCGTCGCTGCGGAAGGCCCCCTCGCTCGTCCCGGCATAGAGCGATCCTGCGCCTGACTCGATCAACACTTGGACCGACATGCTGGTCAACCCCTTGTTCAGCGGCACCCACTGCTTCCCTTTGTCCATCGTTTTAAAAATGCCATGGCCCGTCGCCACGAACAGACCGCGGCTATTGAAGAGGATCCCGCGAATCGAGTCGTTCGGCAAGGCCCGGCTGATAGAACGCCAGGTCACCCCTCCATCCGCACTGCGGAAGACCCCGCCATCGAACGTGCCCGCATAGAGGCTCCCCTCGGAATCGATCGTCAGCACACGGATGAAGTTCTCCGTCATGCCTTCATGGTCTTTGAGTCCCTGTTGCTGACGCACCCACCCGGCCGATTGAGCCTTAAACCGCAAGATACCTTTTCCAGACGTGCCGGCAAAAAGCGTCCCGTCTGACGAGAGGGCCAAGGCATGGACCAAAATGTCGTTCAAGCCGGTCGTGACCACCGACCAGTGATCGTTGGCCGCACTCAGCCGATAGACGCCATCGGCCGTTCCTGCATACAGTCCATCCCCCGTCGAGAGCAAGGCTTTGATTTCCAAATGTTTGAGCCCGCTGTTGATCGCCTGCCAGCTCTTCCCGCGATCGCGCGAACGAAAAACCCCACCACGGAAGGTGCCGGCATAAATTATTCCGTCTTTCCCCGTGGTCAAGGTCAGAATGAAGGGGTCAGTCACGCCCTGGCCGGATCTCGTCCAGGTGGCGCCGCGATCCTCGCTACGGAAGAGACCATGGCCGAACGAGCCGGCATAGACCAGATCGTTCCCGACTGACGTGAGGGCCTGAATGCTGGTCAGCTCCCGCCCGGCTGGCTCCTCTTGCGGCACAGCTGGAGCAGCAAACACAGGCCAGGCAGTGCCTGCACAGAGACACAACATGACCAACCACATTCCAACAGGCTTCATCTCAATCCTTCCCACTTCACGCTTTCTAGCGGGCTGCAAAAAAATCGGCATATGCAACAAGCGCGACAATCTTACACCGTTTGGCCTTGAGGCTTGAATCACTGCAGGATGCTCAAACAGTTCGTCCAGCAAGGCCGCAGGCGAATCGAAACCGGAGGCGTACCCTCAGGGGTACGTTGAGGATTTCGATGAACCGAGAACGATGCTGGCGGACTGTTTCAGCATCCTGCTAGCGGACACGGTGGCCGGCCGGTCCTATCGGCAAATCCGGATCGAGCGGCAAACTGACTTCGGTTGGGCCACCACGCCCAAACATACGGGCGCCAAGAATCCCGATTTCGTACAACACCATCAAGGGCACAGCCATCAAGAGCATCGTAAAGAGAGTCGCATCTGGCGTCACGATAGCCGAGATGATCAACGCAGCCATGATCGCATGTTTCCGATACTGCGCCAATGTCTGGCCCGTGACCACGCCGACCCGCGCCAAGATGGTCAGCACTAACGGCAATTCAAAGGCACAGCCGAAGATCAACAGAAATTTGACGTTGAAATCGATATAGGTCCCGACGCTCAACAACGGGGTCGCGTCATGATCCATGCCGAAGCTGACGAAAAAATCGATGACCAGCGGGAGGATGACGAGATTGCAAAAAATCAAACCGAGCGCAAAAAGCGCCCCGGCCAGCGCGAACAGCGGAATGCCCCAACGCTGCTCCTTGGGAAGCAACGCCGGCTCAATAAATTTCCAACATTGATAGAAGATGACTGGCATGCTCGCCAGAATCGCCGCCAGAAACGACACTTTAATGGAGGCAAACAGGGCCTCCGTCGGTCCGTAGAATACCAGCTGATTGGGAAAGGGGCGGTTGAGCCAGGCCACCATCTCGCCGGAAAAGGTAAATGACACCATCAGGGCCACCAACAGCGTAGCTCCGATGATGATCAGGCGATGCTTGACGGTCCGGATATGCGCGGCAAGGGGATTAAGAATCTGTGCCATGACTCCGGTCCCGGTTGCTGGTCTGCCCCAGCCCCGCGACGATGCTCCTCAGCGTATAGTGGCCTGCAGCTCCTGATCCCGATGGACACGGATCAGCTCGGCCATTTTGTCTTTCTTCGCGAGTTTCTCTTTTTGCAACTGCTTCTTCGATTGCTCTTCGGCCGGAGTCAGCACGTGGCGCTTCTGCAAGTCAGTCAATTCCAGGTCCAAACGGTGATGGGACTCTTCCAATGTACGGAATTCGTAACTGGATTGGCGCAGCCGTTCCGCAATCATACTGTCTGTCAGCATGTCGCACCTCCTGGTTATGAGATTACTGCAGTGGCGTGAAACGTCCTCCGTCGCGACCGAATTCCTGTGGCAATCGAGCTGGCTCCGATACAATCGGGTCCAGTTCCATCAATAACGCATCTTCTATGGGATTGGTATAGTACGCTGGTCGCGTCGTCACGTTGCGAAACCCGAGGCTTCGATAGAGGGCATGCGCGGCCTGGTTCGACGCCCGGACTTCAAGCAGGGCGCGCGTCCCTGCCTGTGCGGCCCCTGACGCCAACGCCTCTGTCACCAAGGCTCGCGCGATGCCCTTGTGCCGCATCGACTCAATGACCGCCAGGTTCATCAGCCGTACTTCCTCAAAGACAACCCAGAAACAGAGATATCCAATAATCGAGGCGGAGCCACCCTCGCCAGCCGCCACTCGTTTGGCCACAATAAAATAAGCGAATCGATTACCGCTCAGTTCCGCCTCCAACATTTTGCGCGTCCAGGGGGAGGAGAAGCAAGCCTCTTCGATCTGCAGAATGTCCGGCAGCGCCTCAACCGTCGCCGGCTCAATCACCCACTCGCCTTGATCACCTTGCGGCATCGTCACGTCCCGCCTTTGCGCCGCCTCGTGCAACCCGAGTCCGCACCACCGCCGCTCGCGCCTGCACTTTTTTCGCCACCCGCTCCTGGCGCAGCGCCACCGGGGACTGGCCGCCGGATTCTTCATACTTCAGTTCTGCGGTGGTCCGTTGCACATATAAAGGACTGATGCCAAGCCCTGCATGCTCGCTTCGCTGGAGCCGCTCAATCCCTGCCAGACCGATCGAGACAGCCGAAGGTTTCATGGCATGATCGGGGGCCTCGATAATCGTGACAGAGGCAGGAATCGACGAACGAATGGCTGACGCTTCAACCGTCCAGCCTTCCCCTAATACGAGAACCGATCCTGCGAGGCTGGCCCCCAGCATGACGGGCGTACCGACCTGCTCTGACACCACCCGCTCCAACCGATCCTCGCTCGTCCAACGAAACAAAGCCCAATAAAGCTCCCCTCGGCGGCTGTTAAGAATGGGGCAGAGGGGGGTCGAGGTTCCCCGGAGATTCCACGCCATGCCTTCAAGCGTCGGAACAAGCGCCAACGGAAGCTGAGTGATCGTGCGAAACCCCAACAATGTCGCCAGGCCGACGCGCAGCCCCGTGAAGGATCCAGGCCCGATCGACAACACCAGCCCATCCAACTGTTTCAGCGTCAAACCGGTCTCGCTGAATAACCGGTCGATCGCAGGCAGTAATAATTTGGCATGCGAGCCTGCCGCATCCTGGTCGTGCCGGGCCAGGACGCGCGGCCCATCAAGGATCGCCACACTCTGCCAGGAAGTCGCCGTTTCAACTGCTAGCACCTTCATCGTTGCTACCCGTTCTACAAAAAAACTACATTGCGTCCCTCAGGATGCTCAAACCGTTCGTCCAGCAAGGCCGCAGGCGAGTCGAAACCGGAGGCGTACCCTCAGGGGCACGTTGAGGATTTCGATGAGCCGAGAACGAAGCTGGCGAACGGTTTCAGCATCCTGTTAGAACTGCGGGAGATCCGTGGCGGTCATCGGCTGATTCGGGATCATCTCGTGAAACGTCATCTCCACGCTCCCCTGCCCCTTCCCATCGACCAATGAAATCTTAAACGGCCGTACCAAACGCCCCTCGCTGGCAGTGGCCAGCGCCTCGGCTCCACCGATCGTACGGAAGTCCTCGTACTGAATCGTCGCTTCCACGGCACCGGACTCCGTCAGCCGATCGTCCCGCACCACCAGCCATGTCTGCCGCTCAAACCACAATTGCCGGCGCACCCGCTGCACTCCATTGGGAGAGGGGCCGGAAACCTCCAGCCTGTACCGCTCTCCGTCCTCCACCAAGACGGCCGTCTCGCCCTTCGCAATCGTGCCGGTACCCAATACGCCACCCATCGCCCAGACACTCAACTGAAACGGCCTAGCCAGCTTTCCCATCTCGCCCATGTCGGAGGGATTGCCTGACAAAACCCGGCGCATCGTCGGCAACCGCAACGTAAACTGCTTACCCGTCTGCACAAATTCAAAGAGTTCGCTGCCGATCGCGGTAAATCCGCGCAGCCGCATCGCATCCGGACGGCGATAATAGAGGGCCCCCTCCACCCGTGACGCGATGGGGAGTATCCCGCCCCGCACCTTCGCGCTGAAGAGCCCCTTCATCGTCTGAATCGCCGCTTCCCGCTGACTCAATAAGGCCGTCAGCCCCTCCACCGTCGCGACCGGGTAACGAACCTCCTCCCGCGGCGCAAATAGCGCGCAACCGGCAAGGAGCGCGAAGGTACAATTCAAAATGAAAAATGCAACAAGACTCCGCCCAACCATTTTGCATTGTGCATTGTGCATTTTCACTTGGCTAGGCCAGCACCACATCCAACGCCTCTCCCACTTCCCTGATCCCGATCAATTCAATCCCATCGATGGGTTCCAACTTGGCCAGGTTCCGTTCCGGCAACAGACAGCGCTTGAATCCCATTTTCGCCGCCTCGCGAATCCGCATCTCCGCCTGACTGATCGCGCGCACCTCGCCGCCGAGCCCCACTTCGCCCAACACCAACAGTCCCGGTTCGATCGGCACTTCACGCAAACTCGATGTGACTGCCGCCACAATGCCCAAATCGATGGCCGGCTCGTCGATATGCATTCCCCCGACGACATTCACATAGACGTCTTGCCCGGACAGATGCATCCCCAGCCGCTTCTCCATGACCGCGAGCAGGAGCGAGACCCGGTTCTGCTCTACGCCGTTCGCCATGCGCTTCGGCATTGCATAGCTCGTGGAAGACACCAAGGCTTGCAGCTCCACCAGAATCGGCCGCGACCCTTCGAGGCTCGACACCACCACCGACCCGGTCGTGCGCTGGGACCGTTCCGCCAAAAACAACTCGGAGGGATTGCTCACTTCCTCCAGCCCCGAGTCTTTCATCTCGAACACGCCGATTTCGTTGGTCGAGCCAAAACGATTCTTCACCGCGCGGAGAATGCGGAAAGAATGGCCCTTGTCCCCTTCGAAATAGAGCACCGTATCGACGATGTGTTCCAGCAGCCGCGGCCCGGCAATGGCCCCTTCTTTCGTGACATGGCCGATGATGAAAACCGGCACGCTGCTGCGCTTCGCGTACCACATCAACTGGCCTGCCACCTCCTGCACCTGGCTGATACTGCCTGGCGCGGACGTAATCTGTTCCGTGTAGACCGTTTGGATCGAATCGATAACCACGGCGGCTGGCTGGATCTCCTGCGCTGCCTTGAGAATCTGTTCGAGGGAGGTTTCTGCCAAGATCAACAGATTCGGATGCTCGATGCTGAGTCTCTGCCCCCGCATCTTAATCTGCCTCGGAGATTCCTCTCCTGAAACATAGAGCACCGGCTCGTCTTTCGACGAGAGGCGTGGAAGAGCCTGGAGCAACAAAGTGGTCTTCCCGATCCCCGGGTCTCCGCCAATCAGAATGACCGAGCCGGGAATGACTCCCCCGCCCAGCACCCGATCGAACTCGCCGATATGCGTCAGCCTCCGGTCCTCCCCGACCACTTCGATCTCGGCAATCGGCGTAGCCTTGGCCTGGGCAATCTTCATCGCAGCAGGCCGGCCCTTCCCAGTCGGCGCCTGCCGTTCTTCCTTCATCGTATTCCAGCCGCTGCAATCAGGGCAGCGACCAAGCCATCGAGGCGCCTGATGCCCGCAAGCCTGGCAGGAAAAACTCGTTTTCGCTTTCATGGAAAGGGGCCTCGATAAAAGGGAAAGTCGAAGGTCCAAAGTCTAAAGTCTGAAGGCTTATAGTAAAGGATAGAGGGGGTGAATGGAAGATACGGGGGCCGCGAATCATTCAGAGAGGGACGCCACGCCAGCCGCACAAATCCTTGGCTTGCCTCGTGCTCGATATGCTCCGCTACAAAAGATCCCGAAACTGTTCGACAGTCAGCCCGGCATCACGAACGATACCACCAAGGGTAAAGGCATTAACTGGATTATGGCGTGGAATGGTCAGGATGCGCGCACCGTTTGACATGACGATATGTTTCCCCTGACGAGCGATGATAAATCCTGCCTTTTGCAGAGCGCGCACCGCATCAAGGTGATTGACGCCAGGAATCTTTGACACGGTCAGACCGCGACTTCAATCTCGCGAATCTCTTCGCCCCGAAGCTGCTCTTCGACTACGGCAAGATATTCACGGATCGCGTCCTTAATGTTCTCAACCGCCTCGACATCGGTCGCGCCCTGCGACCAGCACCCGGGCAAACCGGGAACCGAAACGGAAAATCCTTCTTCCGACTGATGAACGGCGATGCGGTAGCGCATAATGCCTCCTTGCAAACAATCAGGATAAGCCCCACGAAGCAACCACCTCAGCACGACGAATGAAAGCTACGACGACCTCAACGAAGAAGCACAAGAAGGGAACCTGAGCCCCTATGATAAAGGACAGGAAAGAAGAAAGGAAGATATGGGCGTTTTGCTAGAACCCTGCGCCTAGAGCAGTGAAATCATGCCACCAC
>JAPLLI010000211.1 GCA_026387615.1 Nitrospirota bacterium | reverse complement strand
GAGCAGGACGCGGTCCGGGTAACGATGGACCAGATGCGGGACCGGGCTCATGAGGTCTTCTTCGAGCGGATCGTCTTCCGCGTCGAAGTCGTCCATTTCCGCGATGTCCGGGACCACCTGTTTCCAGATGGCGTCGCCTTTTGCTTTAATCGTCGCCATTACCGTGGGGGTGATGCGCATCGGATAGTCGCCCACGATGGCTTCGATTTCTTTCGCGTCGACACCGAGCCGCTCCGCCAGGTCTTTCGGTTTTACGATACTGTCGGCGAGTATGCGTCTCCATGCTTCCATGCCGGTCTCCTTTGCTGGTCGAGTGAAGCAGTAGCAGCAATCTTGCTGGGGCACTTAGCTGTCGGCGATTCGTTCCTGGCCGTAAGTCTTGTCCAGATAATCGAGGATGTCCTCGGTTTCCGTCAACACCCGGTCTCCAGCTTTGAGGACTGGAACATAGTATTGACCTGAGACCTCGTGGACGATTTTTCGCAGCGGACGGATATCGGGCACGAGGATCGGCTCGTAATCGACCTGGAGGTCTGCCAGTTTCTGGCGGACGACGTCGCAGTCGGGACACCAGGACACATGATAGAGGGTGATCGGCATATCCTTAACGATGAACTATGAATGATGAATGCTGAGCAGAAGAGTTCCGGGCGTTCATCGTTTAGCGTTCTGCCTTCATCATTGTTCCGCAGGGCACCATGATCGCGTCTTTCATTCCGTGGATCACTTTCTTCTCTGCCGAGCAGACCGTTGCCAGGATACCAGCCAGTTCGACCGTTTCGCCAGTCACGAAATAATAGGGCGAGAGTCTGGCGCGGCCGGACATCCGGCTCATGTTTTCGGTCGCCGGATCGAAATAGTCGAGCTCGTAGAGGCGGCCCTTGTGGAACTCCTGCAAGATATAGGGCGTCTGGGGAAAGGAGGCGAGGGCCTTGTCGAGGGCACCGGTCCATTCGCTCTGCGGCATGTCGTGCCCGACCGATACGCCCCGGCTGCCCCAGGCGAGTTCGGAGAATCCCGAGGGTTTGATCACCAAATGCCGCTCCTTTTGGGTGGCCGTGGCCAGATCGCGCCAGTTCGTCACGGCCCGTCCGCCGATCGTCAGTCCGGGAATCGTGGCGGAGGGAGGGACCGGCGCAGGATCGAGCACCCAGGTGCGCGGCATGATGCTGGTCAGGTGCAGAAAGACTTCCCGGCCCAAGGTCTCTTTCCAGAAGGGGTGCAAGACCGGGTGGTGGAGCAGGGCAAAGGCCAGCTTCTCTTCCAGGGCCGGCTTATATGGAGGCGTGACGGCGACCCGGTCCTTCTTGAGCGCATATTGGACGAGTTCGGCTTTGGGAATGTTCAGGAGGTCGAATAATTCATAGAAACGGTAAATCAGGGCGATTGGTTGGTCCATGCCCTCGCTGATGAGCCGGAGGCCTTCTTCGGTAAATCGAATGTGACGGGGCTCCACGCAGTAGGCGTCGAGACCGAGATCCCGCAGCTTGGTGGCGATCCAGGTCATTTCCGGCCGATAGTCCTTGGCTTCTTCCGACAGCAGAATGGCGATGCAGCCGGTCCGTTGGGCCAGTTGGGCGCTCAGCATGGCCGCAAAGCCCTTGACCATCCCCTCGGGCCCTCCCACGAGTGACAGCCCCTCGGCTTCCTGATTGGCGTAGAGGGATGAGAGGCAGGCGGTCATCCCGATGCCGCCTGGGACTGAGTCGAGCTCCGTGATGACCATGCCGTCCTGGGTGGGGATGATGTCCGGGCGGATGACCGAGGGCAGCTGGTCGCGAAACCGCTTCATCCTACTATAGGTGAGCAGGCCTTCCGGTTTGCCCTGGTCGAGGTAGCCTGCGACCCAGGCCGGTTGGAGGCCTCGCAGGCTGTCAGCATAGAGGCGGTTCAGCGCCCGATAGAAGGCGAAGAGCTGCGGTCCGAGCCGGTGAAAAAAATCGACATGGTCCTGCGTGAGCAGGAAAGGTGTGGCGGCAATGCGCCAGGTGGTCGTGACAGAAACTGCTCCGGGGGCCTGGGTCTGTCCAGGCACAGGAGGAAAGAGGCCAGCTCGACTGAGCTGGTCACGGATGATCGTGCAGCGATGGAGGAGGTCAGAAATAGACAAGTCAGGCAGAGGCAGTATCCATGTCAATGAAAGCCCCTCATGCGAGGCCCCGCGACTCTACCACGGGCTTTGAGGGTCGTACAAGGGGCAGAGGGCAGCCGGTGTCACCCGATCCTCCCCCTGTGGCGCTCGTGCAGAATGGTGTAGTATGAGCGGCATATTGATTGGAATCCTTCCATGTTTGTTTCTGCCAATAGGCGGTCAGGCGTTTTCGTGACGCGACCGAGTGCACTGCCACAATTCGTGCCGACCCGCACGTGCCTCCAATGTGAGGTCTGTTGCCGCTTTCCGGATCCGGATAGCGCCCTCCGTCCCTATTTTACCGAAGAAGAAATCACCTGTGCGCTGGACGGGGGTCTTGAGGGAACGGCCTTTCCCAATCGCCAAGGGTCACAGGTGATGCTGGTTCCCGATCCCCAGGGAGAGGGGTACTTCTGTCCGGCATTCGACTCAGCGACCTCACAATGTCGCATCTATGCGCAGCGTCCGCTGGATTGTCAGCTCTACCCATTGGCGCTGATGTGGGATGAGGCGCACACCCATATCGTGTTGGGATGGGATACGAAATGCCCCTTCATGCGAGAGGCGCGTCCTGATGAGATTCAGCAGCATGCCGACCGGGTCATGGCCTTGCTCGATCAACCAGGCGTCTCCGAACACCTCGGCGCGCATCCGCGTCTCATCGGGCGGTTTCAAGAGGACGTGATCGTGCTGGCTGGCCTCCCGCGCCTCACCGAGGCGCTGGCTGGTCAGTGGGGGGGGGCGCCGCTGCATCGCCTCACGCTAGAGGATCTTCCGCATGTGACCAGGGCGCTGGATCTTTCCGGACTCTGTGGCCCGCAATCGCTCGCCGCCTATTCTGCGGTCTACCACTACATCTGGAATGGCTTGCTCGCCTATTGGTGGATGGAGCTGCAGGGGGCCGTCTGTCTCTTCGCGCAATCGCCGGACGGCTGGTTCCTGGCCCTTCCTCCGCTCGGGGCCGGTTCGATCGAGGCACCCCTGGGTGATGCGATGGAGTTGTTGCGGCGCTGGAACGGCGACTCGCCGGTGAGCCGAGTGGAGAATGTCCCCTCGCAATTGGTGCCGGAGTTGGAGCGGTTGGGCTATCGACTCACGCCGAAGAACCCCGATTATCTGTATCGCGCCACAGATCTTGCGGCCTTGGCGGGTGACCGGTATAAATCCCAACGAGCCCTGTGTAATCGATTCGAGCGGGAGCAGTCTTTTCAGGTGAGCGCCTATCAGGCCGGGGATCGTCAGGGCTGCCGCGCGCTCCTGAAGGATTGGTCACGGCAGAAGCAGGGGGACGGGCTTGACCCGTTCGGGGTGATGCTGTTGGCCGATGCGGAGTCGGCGCATGAGATCATTTGGTCGCAGGCGGCGGCCCTTGGGGTTGTGGGAACGGTGGTCAGGATTCATGGCCGGATTTGCGCCTATACATTCGGCTATTGGTTGACGAATACGACATTCTATGTCCTAGTAGAGATTACTGATCGGACTTTCCCCGGTCTGGCGCAATATCTGTTCCGGGAGACCTGCCGGACGGCCGTGGCGGAAGGGGCCGCGTATATTAATGCGATGGATGATGCCGATCTTCCCGGGTTGCGCGCGTCGAAAGAAGCGTATCACCCGGCCATGCTGATTCCTAACTTCCTTGCGTCCCGCGTGGGCGAATCATGAAGACCTCGACCACTCTGTCCTTCCTCGATCTTCGCCGCTATCGGTGGCTGCCCTACCTCATTGCCGCCATGACCTTGTTTGCGCTTGCGGCCGGCGGCAGGCTGGTTGAGTTTGTCGAGTCTCGTCTGGTGGTGGCGGCAGGAGAAGAGCTCACGCTGGCGGCCGCAGAAGTGGCGGAGAAAACCGACCGGATGTTGTTCGAACGTCAGGGCGATGCCCTGATGATAGCCCGGGCCTTTTCCGTGCGCGCCTCCGACCAGAAATATTTCACCGACTATCTGCTGTGGATGAAGACGGCCTACGCGCCGGTTTACCTGTGGCTCGCGGTTACGGATCAGCAGGGCAGGATTGTGGCGGCGACCGAGCCCTCCCTGGTGGGGCAGGACAATAGTCAGGCCTCCTGGTTTACCACCGCCCGTGCGACGCGGCGACTCGACGTCGCCGATGTGGCGGTGCATGAGACGGACAATGGCGTCGACACCATTGCGTTTACCGCCCCGATTCTGGACGCACAAGGGACCTTCCTGGGCGTCGTGACGACGCGGGTGTCGATCCCGTTTTTGGAGGAAGTGACGACGCGGACCATCCGCGGGCTTGAGGACCGGCAGGGAGGGCGCGGGCGAGTCGAGTATCAAATGTTGACGCGGCAGGGCGATGTGTTTGTCAGTTCGCCGATGGCCCCGCAGGTTGGTTCGAATCTGAAGAAATTGGGGCTCCCCTCGGCGCGGCTGAGCGAGGGGGGCGTGCCGGGGTTTGTCGTGGAAGAGCATATGCTCCGGCATGTTCAGGTCGTGACGGGCTATGCGCAGACTAAGGGGTTTGGCGAATTTGTCGGGCTGAGCTGGTCGGTTCTGGTGCGCATGGATCGGCAGGACATCCTGGCGCCGATTCACGCCTTCTTGTGGAAAATCGGGATCATTGGCGGAGTGGTCTGGGGGCCGATGCTGGTGTTGCTGTTTTGGTCCACGGCGCGATTGCGCTCAGAACATCGCCAGGCGCAGCAAGAAAGTGCCTGGGCGAAAGCCGCTGAGACGGCGTTGCTCCAAAGCCAGGAGCGAAACCGTGCTATCGTCGATACGGCCCTGGATGCGGTGGTCACGATCGATTCGACCGGGATTGTGACCGATTGGAATGCGCAGGCTGCCGTGATTTTCGGATGGTCTCGGGAGGAAGCGCTGGGCCGGTCTCTGGTCGAAACGATCGTCCCTGAGCGGTTCCGCCAGGCGCACGAAGAGGGTATTCGTGAAGTGCTTCGGACGGGGTCCGGCGCGGTCTTGAACCGCCGGATCGAAGTGGCTGCCCGCCACAAGGATGGGAGGGAGCTGCCCGTTGAGCTGGCCGTGTCGCCGGCAAAATTGGCGAGGCCTATATTTTCAGCGCCTTTATCCGGGACATCACGGATCGCCGCCGGGCTGAACGGCGCCTGGCCTCTCAGTATGCTGTGACCAGGGTGCTCGTCGAGGCGACGTCTCTGGAAGAGGCTGTTCCGAAAATCATCCAGGCCATCGGGGAGAGTTTGGAGTGGGAACTGGGTGTGTTCTGGCGGGTGGACAAGGCAGCGGGTGTGTTGCGCTGTCTCGATCAGTGGCAGATGCCATCCCTGCAGGCAGAGGCGTTCCTCATGGCCACGTGGCAGCATGTGCTGCGGCGTGATGAGGGCTTGCCCGGACGTATTTGGGCCAGTGGCAAGGCAGCCTGGGTAACAGACGTGGCGTTGGATGATACCTCCCCCAGGAGGGAAGTGGCTCAAAAGGTGGGGTTCCACGGGGCGTTTGGATTTCCCATTCTGGTCGGGACTGAGATCGAGGGGGTCATCGAACTCTTTAGCCGTCAGGTGCAACAGCCCGATGACGAATTATTGAAGATGGTCGAAGACATCGGTCTCAAAATCGGCCAATTTGGTGAACGGACCAGGACGGAAGTGGTGCTGCGAGAGACCGAAGCGCAATTACGCCAGGCCCAGAAAATGGAAGCCGTCGGGCGGTTGGCCGGCGGTGTAGCGCACGATTTCAATAATCTGCTGACGGTGATTCGCGGATACAGCGAACTGCTCCTGACTCGCCTGCCCGCCGGTGATCCCATGCGGAAGGATATGGAAGAGGTGAAGAAGGCGGCGGACCGGGCCACCGGGCTGACCCGTCAATTGCTGGCCTTCAGCCGCCGTCAGTTCATTGCGGCGAAAGTTCTCGATCTGAACGCCCTTATTGCCAATATGGACGGGATGTTGCGGCGTCTGATCGGGGAAGATATCGTCGAGTTTTGTGCCGAGCTGGATCCGCAGGCCGGCGCGATTAAGGCGGACCCAGGACAGATCGAGCAGGTCATCATGAACCTGGTGGTCAATGCCCGTGATGCGATGCCCAAGGGCGGGAGCCTGACGATTGAAACGAAAAATGTAACGGTTGAGAAGGTGACGCGGGATGCCGCAGGGGTGGCGCCTGGATCGTATGTCCTGCTGATCGTTCGCGATACCGGACAGGGTATGGATGCGGAGACCAAGTCGCATCTGTTCGAGCCATTTTTCACGACGAAGGAACAGGGGAAAGGGACGGGGTTGGGCCTATCGACCGTCTATGGCATCGTCAAACAGAGCGGGGGCAGCATCATTGCGGAGAGTGCCCCCGGGCGAGGCACGACCTTCCGGATCTATTTCCCGCTCGTTGAGCGAGAGGTCGAGGGGGCAGCGGGTGGGGGCGATGCCATTGAGCCGGCACGTGGCCACGAAACGATTCTTTTGGTCGAAGACGAGCCGAGCGTGCGAGGGCTTGTACAGGAAACGTTACGGCTTCAAGGCTATACCGTCCTGGAGGCGCGCCATGGCATCGAAGCGCTGTTGACGGGGGCGAAATACGTCGGGCCGATCCATCTATTGTTGACGGATGTCGTTATGCCGCAGATGAGCGGACCGGAAGTGGCGGAAAAACTCATCGCGCTTCGACCAGGGATTAAAGTGCTGTATATGTCCGGCTATCCGGACCATCCGGCGTTTAACCAGGGCGGCGTGAGCCATGAGACCTCGTTCCTGGCCAAGCCATTTTCTCCCAGCGTGCTGGCGAAGAAGGTGCGGGAGATCTTGGACGATGTGACGGTCGTCTAGCAGGATGCTGAACATGTTCGCCAGCCGGGAAATGTTGAACGGTGAGTGATGAGCGATGAAGCAAGAGATGAAGCAAGAAATGATTATCCTCTCAGCGTTCCTCGTTCCTCGCTTATTGTTCCTCGTTCATCGTTCTGATATCCCTGCCTGATTGCTTGATCTTCAGCCTCGGTTCCGTTTATCGTGCCCTGCACAGTGCCACATCGTGTCAACCAACAAAGGCAGAAACCATGAGCCAGCAGTCACGCGAAGTCGACGTTGAGCAATATCGGATCGAGCGGGAGCCCTTCTACGCGGAGGTCCATGGCGAGATCGGTCTGTTTACGATTGCGGCGAACAGCAAGATGCCGGTCATGCTGAAGGGGCCGACCGGCTGCGGCAAGACCCGCTTCGTCCAACATATGGCCTACCGGCTTGGTCGTCCCTTGATCACGGTAGCCTGCCATGAAGATCTCACCGCCTCAGATCTCGTAGGACGGTATCTGCTCAAGGGGCAGGAGACGGTCTGGTTCGATGGGAACCTGAAGCTTGGCGTGAAACATGGCGAGATCGTCTATCTGGACGAAATCGTCGAGGCGCGGAAGGACACGACGGTCATCATTCATCCCCTGAGCGACGATCGCCGTCTATTGCCGATCGAAAAAAAAGGGCAGGTGATCGAAGCGGCTGACAATTTTCTCCTCGTGATTTCCTACAACCCCGGCTACCAGAGTGTGCTCAAGGATTTGAAGCAAAGCACGAAGCAGCGCTTCATGGCGATTCAGTTCGACTATCCGGCGCCCGATATTGAAACCACCGTGGTCGAGCGGGAAGCGGGGGTCGATCGCGATCTGGCGGCCAAGTTGGTCAAGTTGGCGGGCAAGGTGCGGAACCTCAAGAATCATGGGTTGGAAGAAGGGGTCAGCACTCGATTGCTGATCTATGCCGGGACCCTCATCCGGCAGGGCGTGGCCACTGACCGGGCCTGCGATGTCGCGATTGCCCGCCCGATCACCGACGACCCCGATATGCAGCGCAGCATTCTCGAATTGGTGAAGGCCATTTTCTAATCCCATGGCTGCCAGCTCCCCGTCGCGGACACATGCGTCGATTGTGCAGGATAGCAAAGCCGGGGCGGTCCTCTCCGTTCATATCCAGCCGAAAGCTTCCCGCACTGAAAGTGTGGGCTTCCATGGCGACGCGATCAAGATTCGCGTGGCCGCGCCTCCGGTCGATGGCGCAGCCAACGACGAATTGATCCGGTTCTTAGCCAGCCAAGTCTCGATCCCTTCCAGCTCGGTGCAGATCCAATCTGGTGCGAGCGGCAGGCACAAACGTGTTTTGCTTAAAGGGGTCACCTCGCAGCTGGTGCTGGCTCGCTTGAACCTGGGGCAGTAGAAGTCGTGCGGGGACGGTCTCGCAGTCAGGGCATCCCTTTGCTCCCGGAACGCGCACGATGAAACAGTGCTCGTTCGACGGCCGCAGTCGGGATTGCCCTGGCTGCGAGACTTGAGAGAGTGACGGAGTAAGAATCGCCGTGGGTTTATTTTGAGTCTGTGTCGGATGGAGGCGCAGCGGCCTCTGTTGCTTTGTGTCTCAGCGCCCGGCCTTTGTCGGGGGTTGGGTCTGTGACGAGGCCGTAGATTTCCCGCCCTTCGTGGCCTTCCGGAAGATATTCCGTAATCGGCATGCCGTCTTCTTTCACGAAGAGCAGACAGTGGCAATATTTATAGATCTGCATTTCGTCGCAGGCGCACATCCAGCGGCGGAGTTTGGCTTCGGCCTGTTTATCTTTGTAGAAGTTGCAGGGGCAGAGGGGCTTGCCCAGCTCGTCGATATGCATCGCGAGGCCTTTGACCACGGCTTCGGTGACGGCGGGAGTTGGGTGCATGGAGGTTCCGCTTTTCTCTGCGAATCCCTTCACGAACTTCACTATCTTCTCGATACTCTCTGGCTTGGGCTCGGCCATCATCACTCCTTTGGGAAAAGGCACTGGGCGAGGGGTTGAAGAGAGGGCCTGCGCCGCAGTGGCGTAGTTTACAAGCGCCAGGGCGTCCTTTACAATCCTGTACTTCTCATTACTTCCTCTACATTTGCCTGAATGGACCGAGAGCCGAGATGACGGATACGCATCAACAATTGATCGTGAAATTGGCCGAGGAGCTGGGAGCCACTTCGGCTCAGCAGCTGGTCTCTGATCTCGCCGGGGCTGCCGCGAAACCGAATCAGGTGGAAGGCGTGTTGCTGCTGCTCGATGAGCTCGATGATATTTCGGCGAAAGTTACTCGTGCCGCCATCGAATCGTTCCCGGACTTGCACCGGCGGGATCGATTGAGTGATGCGGTGGCTTGGCTGGATCTGGGGATTGCGTTGGCCGAATCCTCCGGCGCGATCGGGTTGAAGTATTTCAAAGAGAGCCCGCTGGTCCTGGGCCTAATCGAGCTGCCAGCCGCTCGGTCGCTGGTGCTGAAAACCGCCCTGGAGCTGGCGGAGCAGGATGCGAATGTCGCGCTGGAGTTCCTCCGGGTCTCGCCGGAAGTGGTGACGGTTATTGCGCCGGATCAACTAAGTGCCTGGCTGGAGGTCGGGTTTGAATTGACCCAGGTCGATTTCGTCGTGGCGCTGGAGTACATCCGTCAAATTCCCTCAGTCGCCCGCGTGTTGCCGATTCAGGAGGCGAGGGCCTGGGCGACGTTCGGGCTGAAACTGATTTCTCAGAACAGTTTCGGCAAGACGGACTATTTCGGCACCATCGAATTTCTTCGCTCCAGTCCGCTCATCCTCGGCGATCTCGAAGACCAGTCGGTGCGGGCCAAGGTGATCACGGTTGGATCGTTGCTGGCGGAGCGGGATGCCGGAGCTGGCATTGCCTGGCTATCGGAGTCGCCCTGCCTGTTGCGTGTCGTGCCGAATGAGGCCTGGCGGCTCAAAGTCTTGCAATATGGCGCCTTGCTGGCAGAGCGTGATGCGGAGACGGCGCTGGCCTATTTGCGGCGCGCGCCTGAATTGGTGAGCCTGATCGGCGAATCGTCCGAGGCGAAGGCCCGTTTCGAAGCCTGGTTCACAGCCGGGATGGAAGTCCTGGCCTACAGCGTCGAAGGGGCCAGGGCCTATTTTGCTCTGGAATCGCAGAAGGCCCTGACCTCGGTGGAGACAGCCTTGAGCGGTGTGCCGCTCAGGCAGGTGGCCAGGACCGTGAAGCTCTTCGTGCAGGGGCTCTGTGGTGCAGACATGACGATTCAGGCGCTTCCCGATTCGCTGAGCCAGGAGACGACGGCGCGGGCGACGGTGAGCCAGGATGGGCGCACCATTTCGCTGCCATCGCTCCTCCGCCGCTATCCCACGGCTGAAGAAAATACGCGCCTGTATCTGGTCATGGCGGCTCATGAAGCGGGGCATGTGGAGTTCGGGACCTACCGGCTGACCCTTGAGCCATTGGCAGACTTAGTCCTGGCCCTGCGGCAGACGTATGGCCGCACGAAACAGGCTGAGCCGGACAGTTTGGCCTCGCTCTTTCGTTTCTATCCCCACCCCGGTCTGATCCAGGATTTATGGATGCTCGTGGAGGATGCGCGGGTGGAGTTTCTGTTGCAGCAAGAGTATCCGGGGCTTCAGCGGGATCTGCAGCAATTCGCGCGGGAGTCGATCGAGACCAGGTCCCTGACCCATGGGCTGACCGTCAAGGAACTCGTCGTCGATCAACTGCTCCAATTGTCGACTGCCGCTTCGCAGCCTGTCGCGATTCACGAGGCCATCAAGGAGGAGATCGCCATTCTCTGGCCCCTGTGCCAGGCGATTCTGGTTCCCACGGCGACGGCGGAAGAATCGGTGCGTCTGGCCCACGGACTGTACGTGCGGCTGGAAGAGTTGTTGGCGCCGAAGGGGGCCATGATCCAGGGGGAGCAGGCCGATGATGTATCAGAGGAGCTGGGCGTGGGGCCTTCCGCGTCCGAACAGACGGGCGAGGACTATCGCCCCGTGACCAACTGGGTCTATCGTGGGTCGATGAATCCTGAGTTCATCCGCCAGAATGAGCAGAACGGACGGGATCAGGACGATCAGCCACAGTCGGAAGAGATCCAGCGTATGGCGAGCGCGGCAGGCGGGTCGCAGGAGGCCTCGTCGCAGGGTCAGCAGAATCGGGGGGGCACGCGTACGGAAACGGAAGGCGACCGGCTGGCCGGGGGCCGGCAGTTGCCCTCCCATGTGGAAGAACTCCTGGACCTGAAGGTCGAGCAGCCGGCGCCGGTCGATCAGGCAGGGCCTGGCGATCGTGCGATACGTTATCCGGAATGGGATCAGAGGATCGACGATTATCGCCTCAATTGGTGCCGCGTCGTCGAACGTGCTGCCGAGGAGGGGAGCGGGGATATCGTGAGCGCCACCTTGAGCGAGCATCGGAGCGAGGTCTCGGCCCTGCGACGATTCTTCGAAGGGTTGCGGCCTCCGGGGTTGCGGCGGGTGCCGGGCCAAGCGGACGGCGACGAACTGGACGTGGATGCGGCGGTGCGGATGTGCGCGGAGCGGGCGGCGGGAGCAGACCTGTCGGACCGGATCTACGTCAGACGTGAACGGAAAGAGCGGGATGTCGCGGCGGCGTTTCTGGTAGATGTAAGCGGGTCCACCAGCCGCCAGTTGGAGAGCGGGCGCCGCGTGATCGATTTGGAGAAAGAGGGGCTGGTGCTCTTGTGCGAAGCGCTGGAGTCGGTCGGAGATCAATATGCGCTCTATGGCTATTCGGGCCAGGGTCGCGGGCAAGTGGACTTTTTGGTGATTAAGGATTTCGACGACCGGTTGAGCGGGAAGGCCGCGCAGCGGTTGGGCGGGCTGGCTCCCATGCAGCAGAACCGCGATGGGGCGGCCATTCGCCATGCCACGGCCAAATTGCTGGAGCGAGAGGCGCGGACGAGACTGCTCGTCCTCATTAGCGACGGCCGTCCGCTCGACGACGGCTACAAAGACGAGTATTCGCTGGAAGACACGAAGGCAGCGTTGCGCGAGGCGCGACAGCGGGGGGTGCATCCGTTTTGTATCACGATCGATCGGGAGGCCGATGGCTATGTCCGGCGAATGTACGGGGATGTGCAGTTCGCGGTCATCGATCACATCGAAGCCCTGCCGAAGCGATTGCCGAAGATTTATCAACGGCTCACGACGTGAACGGTGAAACGTGAAAGGTGAGAAGTAAGAGCAGTGTCACGTCGTAATTCCGAGTCAACCGTTTCACGTTTTACGTTTCATTTTTCACGAAAGATCACACATGAGCAACGAAACTGAACGACCGGCAGTGCCGCCCTGGCTGCATAAGCTGTTTACGGGCAATCAGTATCCCTATGTCCGCCGGCTGGCGAAATTTGCGCAGCCGACCAAGCCGGGGGAGGATCGCCTTGAGCCGACGAAGGAAATGATCGAGGCCAAGTTTTGGGAGGTCTATCCCCGTTGCTGGGCCAAGCTGCTGCAGGAAGTGAAAGTGGGGATGATCGTGGTCTTTCACGACCTCGGCGAATATCCGGCGGGAGGCTATCAGGAGTTGGTCGATGATCCCGATGCCTTTCTGGCTAAGACCTATGGTAAAAAGAAGATTAAGGTCAATTTCTACGACGGTGAAAATTTCGTTTGCACGATCAATTTCAAAGTCGCGGGCTGGACGGAGCACGAACACTAGTCAACGCAGAACGCAGAACGCGGAACTATTTTTGTTCATCGCTCATCGTTCAACATTCAGCGTGAGGAGTAGATGATGGGAAGACCCAAGATCACGGTGGTGGGTGCGGGGAACGTCGGCGGCACGACGGCGCAACGGCTAGCGGAGAAGGACGAGTACGAGGTGGTACTCGTCGATATCGTCGAGGGAGTTCCGCAAGGCAAGGCATTGGATATCACGCAGGCCGGGCCGGTCTGCGGCTATGGCACCCGCGTTGTCGGCACCAACGGTTACGAGGAAACGGCCGGTTCGGCGGTGGCGGTGATCACGTCCGGTATTCCTCGCAAGCCGGGGATGAGCCGCGATGAGTTGCTGGCTACGAACGCCAAGATCGTGAAGTCGGTCGTCTCGGAACTGGTGTCCCGCTCGCCGAATGTCATCTTGATCCTTGTGACCAATCCGTTGGATGCCATGGTGCATGTGGCGCGTCGGGTCAGCGGCCTGCCGAAATCGCGGGTGCTGGGAATGGCGGGAGTGCTGGATTCCGCCCGCATGCGTGCCTTCATTGCCGTTGAGTTGAATGTGCCGGGCCCCGACGTGGATGCGATGGTGTTAGGGGGGCATGGGGATACGATGGTGCCCCTGTCCCGCTACACGACGGTGAAGGGGAAGCCGGTTTCTGAGTTGATGTCGAAGGAGCGGTTAGAGGCGATCGTGAAGCGGACTCGCGAGGGCGGCGCAGAAATCGTGGGCCTCTTGAAGACCGGCAGCGCGTTCTATGCCCCCTCCGCGTCGGCGGTCGACATGGTCGAGGCGATCATGAAGGATCAGAAGCGAGTGTTGCCCTGTGCGGTGCTCTGCGAAGGCGAATATGGATTGAAAGATGTCGTAGTCGGGGTGCCGGTCAAGCTGGGCCGGGGTGGGGCGGAGCAGGTGGTCGAATATGAGCTGACGGCGGAAGAACAGGCGGGGCTGGAGAACTCGGCTCGTGCGGTGCGCGAACTTTGCGCAACGGTCGATCGGTTGATGGCATAACGCGATCAGCGTTCAGGTTCGCTTGACAAGCGAAGCGGACCTCAGGGCAAAATATAACTTAGCAATTCACTGAACAAGGAGACGCAATGAAATTTCTTGAAAATCCGATGCAGACGATGGGCGCGGGATTCGCGCTCGCCGCAGTGTTGTTCGTAGGGTATCTCGGTGTGGCCGGCATTGGGGCCGGTGACGCCGATTGGGTGGGCCTGTTGTTGCGTTGGGTCCACTTTTTGGCCGGGATCACCTGGATCGGGTTGCTGTACTTCTTCAATCTGATCAATGCGGCATTTTTAAAGAGCTTGGACGGCCCAACCAAGAACATCGTGATTCCGAAGCTGATGCCGGCCTCCCTGAGCTGGTTCCGGCATGGTGCGACGGTCACGGTGCTGGCCGGTATTGCGCTGTATTTCTATCTCTATGCCAAGGGTGGCACCGGTGCGATGGCGCTGGGTATCGGTGGGCTCTTGGGCATCATCATGATGGCCAATGTCCATGCGATCATTTGGCCGAACCAGAAGAAGATTATCGCGGCGGTCACGGCCGCAGCCCAGGGGACCCCGGCACCGGCGGAGATGGCCCAGTGGGGCCGGACCGCATTGCTCGCCTCGCGGGTCAACTTCATGTTGTCGATCCCCATGTTGTTGTTCATGGGACTCGGTAGCCACATCAAGTAAGATAATTCCTGATTGCCGGCGGGAGAGCCCGCCGGCGGTCAGCTCATGACCCGCCTCTGTTTGCACCTTCTAAGTTTTCCCAATCGCCTGCCAGATGGCCTATAGGCCCAGTCCCGGAAGGGGCAGTGGCCCTAAGTCGTTGAGATTCAGGCCTATTATCGGGTCATTGCCTTGACGAATACCGGCCTGGCACTTTATAGTAACGCTCCGCATTGTGAGCCAAACCGGTAAGGAAGGGCGCATGACGACTGCGACTGACCCACGAGTTCTTCAAACGCTTGACGGCAATCCTTGGGATATCGATGCTTATGTAAGGATCGGGGGCTACGAGGCCTGGAAGAAGTGCGTCAAAGAGCTGAGTGCGACGGATATTGTTACTGAGCTGAAGAAGGCCGGACTCCGTGGCCGCGGGGGCGCAGGCTTTCCCACCGGCATCAAGTGGGAAAAGGTCCTTAACCACCGGGTCAAAGAACATTACTTCGTCTGCAATGCGGGCGAACATGAGCCCGGCACGTTCAAAGACCGTTACATGCTCAAGCATGCGCCCCATCAGCTCATCGAAGGCTGCCTTATCGCAGCCTATACGGTGCAAGCCAAGGCGGCCTTCATCTATCTGAATCATGAGTATCAAGAAGAGCGGGAGAATCTGAAGAAGGCCCTGGCCCAAGCGAAGGAGCGGGGATTTCTGGGTCCGAATGCCATGGGCAGCGGCATGGATCTCGATCTGCAAATCTTCGATGGCTACGGAAGCTACGTGGCCGGTGAAGAGACGGCGATGCTCGAATCCATGCAGGGGCGTCCGGCGATGCCGAGACAGAAGCCGCCGTTTTACCCGACGGACTTCGGCCTCTACGGAAAGCCGACTCTGGTCAACAACGTTGAAACCCTCTGTAATATTCCGCGGATCCTTCAGAAAGGTTCGTCCTGGTTCACGCAGGTTGGCACGGAAAAGTGCCCCGGCACGATGATGTTCTCGCTGAGCGGCGCGATCAACAAGCCGGGCGTGTACGAGCGGCCGATGGGGATCACGATCCGGGAATTGATTGAGACATGCGGTGGCGGTGTGCCGGGCGGGCGCAAGATCAAGGCGGTGTTTCCCGGAGGACCGGCTTTTTCGATGGTCACAGCCGATCAGCTTGACCTGACGATGGATTTCGATTCCTTGAAGAAGGCCGGCACAGGACTGGGATCAGCCGGCATGATCGTGGTCGATGATGCGACCTGCATGGTGGCCAAGACCCTGCATTTCTCGAA
Source organism: Nitrospirota bacterium (assembly GCA_026387615.1). Taxonomy (GTDB): domain Bacteria; phylum Nitrospirota; class Nitrospiria; order Nitrospirales; family Nitrospiraceae; genus Palsa-1315. The sequence continues at coordinate 10,875 of JAPLLI010000211.1, read as the reverse complement.
CTTCTTCAAGGGCGAGAGTTGCGGCCAGTGCCCGCCCTGCCGGATGGGCACGATCAATCTTGCCGCGCTCTTGACCAAGATCGAGCAGGGCGAGGGGACGCAGAAGGATATGGATAGCCTTCTCCAGCTCTGCGGGTTTGTGAAGGGGACCGGCTATTGCACCTTGGTGACCGGCGCAGCCGTGCTGGTCCAGAGCAGCGTGAAGCTATTCCGTCACGAATTCGATGAGCATATCCGATTGCAGCGCTGCCCTTTCCCGCCGGTGGCGGCCGTTGCAACGGCGCATTGAGAGGGAGTCGCGATGCCGCGTGTGACGTTTCTCCATCCTCAGGGCAAGAGCGGAGAGGTCGAGGTCAACACATCCCTCTTGGAGGCGTCGAAGCTGCTCGGGTTTGTGTTGAATAACGATTGTGGCGGGAATGCCTCCTGCACCACCTGTCGTGTGGAAGTGCAGATCGGCGCGGAAAACCTGTCGGAGATCGATTTTGACGAGCAGGATCTGCTCGATCGGGAGGCCCTCAGCGAGCCGTGGCACCGCCTCGGGTGTCAGGCCAAGGTGCTGGGAGACGTAGTGGTGCTGGTGCCAGAGGGCAAGTGGGTGGCTCCCACGACGGGGCAGTCGGAGTCGCAGGGTGTTGAAATTCGGTAAAGAGATGTTACACTAAGTCATTCCAGGCAGGTTTTCGAATGACGGCCTGGTCACAAGAGGAGGACCCCGATGTTGACGATTACCGCGGTGGCAGAGCAAAAGATCAAAGAATTGATGGTGGAAGAGAAAGATATCATTGGCTTGCGCGTCTATGTCAAGGGCGGCGGATGCCATGGCTATCAATATGGGATGGCCTTTGAGTCGAAAATGGGCGATGACGACACGGTCTTCGAAAAGAATGAAGTGAAGGTCATCATGGATTCGCAGAGCGCTCCGCTCTTGCAGGGCGCCGAGGTGGATTACGTCGATAGCTTGCAGGGGTCCGGGTTCGCGATCAAGAACCCGCAGGCGAAGACGACCTGTGGTTGCGGCAGCTCGTTTAGCGCATAAGGCATGAGCGCTGGCGTGGCGCACGTTAAGTCGTTGAGTGAGAGGGAAGCCAGGATTGTCCGGGGATTGGGCGGTCCTGGCTTTTCCATTTGTTCGTTGATTGTGAGTTGACTGGACAATGGCACAGGCGAGCGTGACGAGGCGATATCGGTTCTGCGCGGCCCATCGGCTGCACACGGATCATTTGTCTCCCGAAGAGAATTGGGCGGCGTTCGGAAAGTGCAATAATCCCAACGGGCATGGGCATAACTATATTGTGCTGGTGACCATGAAGAGTGGGGCGCCGGCCGCGGCCGGTCGCGTTTTGGATCTGAACCGGTTGGATCGAATTGTCACCGAGCAGGTGGTCTCGCGATTCGACCATCGCGATCTCAATCGGGATCCTGAATTTGCCGACTGCACCACGACGGGGGAAAATCTGGTGCTGCTGATCTGGGATCTTCTCGTGAAACACCTTCCAAGCGGGCAGCTGGAAAAGGTCGGGTTGATCGAAACACGCGACAATTACTTCGAGTATGCGGGGGGCGTTGGGAAGGTTGAATGATAAATATTGAATGTGGAATTGTCGGAATCGGAAGGGTCGCTGGCGAGCTGATGATTGTTCAACATGCTACATTCAACATTCATCGTTTAACATTGAGCCTTACGGTATAGAGAGGGGCGGCATGGCTAAGCAGGCAGTCAAGCGGCGGGCTCAGCAGAAGAGTGAAGACGTCAACGGGAGCGGCAAACCAGCGGATCTGGAGGTGCTGCAATCGCTGGTGACGGAAATGTTGCTCGCCCTCGGCGAGAAGCCGGGACGGAACGGGCTCGTCAAGACTCCCGAGCGAGTGGCCAAGGCCCTCGCCTTCATGACTCAGGGGTATCAGCGGAACATCGACCATCTTTTAAACGGCGCGCTTTTCCCGATCGAGTATGACGAGATGGTCATCGTCAAAGACATCGATTTTTTCAGCATGTGCGAGCATCACCTGTTGCCCTTCTACGGCAAGGTCCATGTGGGCTATCTGCCCAATAAAAAGGTGGTGGGGCTCAGCAAGATTCCGCGTATCGTGGACATGTTCGCGAGGCGACTGCAAGTGCAGGAACGGTTGACCGTTCAGATCGCCGAAACGCTGAAGTCCAAGCTCAATGCGCATGGAGTGGGCGTGGTTGTCGAAGCGCGACATCTCTGCATGATGATGCGGGGCGTCGAAAAGCAGAACACCACTGCGGTCACCAGCTCCATGCTGGGCGCCTTCCGGAGCCAGCCGCAAACCCGCCTGGAGTTCTTAAAGCTCATCCGCCGGGGCAGCGTCGGTGATTCAGACTAGGTGTCCTCGATGGGTGAACCAGTGAAGTCACGGCGCGCCGACTTCGTTTTCCCGCAGCCTGTGAGATGATGACTGCTCACGATCAGACTCCCGATTTGTTCGGTACTCCCGAGGGGGGGAAGTCCGTTGAGGCGCCGTTGGCCGAGCGTCTGCGTCCGTGCGAGTTTGCGGACTTTGTCGGGCAGGAGGACATTACCGCGCCCGATCGGCCTTTGCGGCGGGCCATCGAGGCGGACCAACTCTCGTCCGTCATCTTCTGGGGGCCGCCGGGCTCCGGCAAGACCACGCTGGCCCATCTTGTCGCGCGCCATACCAAAGCGCAGTTCGTGCCCTTCTCGGCGGTTACAGGCGGGGTGCCGGAACTGCGGGCCATCATCAAGACCGCCGAGCAACGTCAGGCGATCAACGGCCAACGGACCATCCTCTTCGTCGACGAAATTCACCGGTTCAACAAGGCGCAGCAGGATGCCTTTCTCCCCCATGTGGAGCGGGGGACGATCATCCTGGTCGGCGCGACAACAGAGAACCCCTCCTTCGAAGTGATCTCGCCCCTCCTGTCTCGATCCCTGGTCATCGTGCTCAAGCCCCTGTCAGAGGAGGCGCTCGGACAGATCCTGGACCGGGCGCTCACGGATCCTGTGACCGGATTGGGGCAGTGGCAGGCCCGCCTTTCGCAGGAAGCCCGGGCGAGGTTGATTGCCTATGGCAACGGCGATGCCAGGGCGCTCCTGACAGCGTTGGATTTTGTGGTCAGGCAGCAGCCGGCCGGGCCTGACGGGACTCGTCTGATCGATGGCGCGGCATTGGAAGCCGCGTTGATGAAGAAATCGATCCGGTATGACAAGTCCGGCGAAGAACATTACAACGTCATCTCCGCCTACATTAAGAGCCTGCGCGACTCCGATCCGGATGGCGCTCTCTATTGGCTCGCCCGGATGTTAGAGGGGGGGGAGGATCCGAAATTCATCGCCAGGCGCTTGGTGGTTTTCGCCTCTGAGGACGTTGGCAATGCCGACCCGATGGGGTTGGTGGTGGCGACAGCGGTCGCTCAGGCCGTGCAGTTTGTCGGGCTCCCGGAGGCGCAGATCAACTTGGCCCATGGGACGACCTACCTTGCGACTAGACCCAAGGATAATGCCTCCTATGTCGGGCTTCTGGAGGCCATGGATGATGCAAAAGCTCAAGGAAATCTAGGGGTTCCGCTCCATCTGCGGAACGCCGTCACCTCGATGATGAAGGGGTTTGGCTACGGGAAGGGCTACCGCTATGTCCATGACGATCCCCAGGCCAATGGGCAGGAACACCTCCCGGAACCACTTAAAGGCCGTCGCTATTATCGGCCCAAAGACCGGTAATTGGTGCGTAAAAAGAGGATTGGACAAAGATTTCTAATTCGTTATACTTAAGCTAATGAAGCGGCAGAGCCAAAAGACCAATGGGTCCAGTGCAGCGACAAGCGAACGACGTCAATTTGTTCGGGCCACGTTGGTTGGTTCTGCGCTGATTTCACCGAAGAACGGTGGCAAGGCGACGACGGCTGTGTTGGATAATGTGAATAGGGTCGGGGCGGGGTTACGCACGAAAGAGAAGTTGCCCGTGGCCCAAGCGGTAACCGTATCCTTGGCGTTTCTCGATGCGGATCGCGCAGAGCAGATGGAACGGCTCGCCGGGAAAGTGGCCTGGGTTAAGCCGTGGGAAAAGGGATTTTTGGTCGGAGTTGTCTGGGACGATCTGGTCACGAAAGAGAAGAACCGCTGGTTGTCGTACTACCTCGAAGAAGCCGTCAAATCCCCGATCTAACTCAATGCGCGACGGGCAGGTCTCGCGCGACAGGCGCGACAAGCAAGTTTTATTTTCGCGCGTCTCGTTCTTTCCGCTAGTCTCGCCCGTTATCCTGCTACGCGTAAGCCGTCAGCTTTTGTTTAACCTCTTCCAGTTCCGCTGAGAGAGTTTCCCACCGGGCGGTGAGCCGCACCAGATCCTTCTTCCACCCGTCGTATTCCGTTTGCAGTGTGCTCCACTTGGTGGATTCGTCTTTGTAGAGTGCGGGATTGGCCAGTTCGAGATCTCGCGCGTTGATCTTGGTTTCACAGTCGGCGATTTCTGCTTCAGCCTTCACGACCTGCTTCTCCAGGCGGGCCTGGGTCTTGCTCAAATCGCGGCGTTCTCCGGCTGAGGGTTTGGTCTGGGTCTGCGATAGCATAGCCTTGGTCGGTCCGGCGGTTTTCCCGCGATCCGCGCCCTTCAAGTCCTCACTCGATTCCTTGATGGATTCGACTTCCTGCGCTTTCTTCCACAAGTAGTACTCGTAGTCGCCGGTGAAGCTGCGGGCCTTGCCCTCTTCGATTTCAATGACGCGCGTGCAGACTCTGGTCAAAAAGGTCGGGTCGTGAGAAATGAAGATGATCGTGCCGGGAAATTCCGAGAGCGCATCGGTCAGCATATCGACCGAGGCCGGATCGAGATGGTTGGTCGGCTCGTCGAGCAGCAGGGTATTGGCCGGTTCGACCAGCATCCGTGCGAGCGCGACGCGGTTGCGTTCCCCTCCGCTCAGGGCTTTGATGGGCTTCTTTTGATCGTCGCCGGTAAATAGAAAGGCGCCGGCAATCCCGCGGAGGAAATTTGTTTCCGCCTGGTTGGAGACCTCGGATAGCGATTCCAGGATCGTATGTTCGGGGTTCAGCGTTTCGGCCTGGTGCTGGGCGAAGTAGTGCAGGGTGACGCCATGGCCGACCGACCGTTTGCCGTTGTCCAGTTCCAGCACCCCGGCCAGCATTTTGAGCAGCGTACTTTTGCCCGCCCCGTTTTCTCCGACCAAGGCCACGCGCTGGCCCCGCTCGATCGAACAATCGACTTTCTCGTAGATCACTTTTTCGCCATAGCGTTTGGACGCGCCCTGGAGCTCCAGCACCTGCCGGCCGCTCGGTGGGGGGATGGGGAATTTGAACTTCACCCGCTTGGGGTCGCGCTTCACCTCAATCATCTTGACCTTCTCAAGCTGCTTGATGCGCGATTGGACCTGGCTGGCTTTGTTCGCCTGGTAGCGGAATCGATCCACGAAGGTTTGAACCCGTGCGACTTCTTTGGCCTGCCGTCCCGCGGCGGCTTCTTGCTGCGCGTCACGCTCGGCGCGGACTTTCTGGAACGAGGTGTAGCTGCCGCGATATTCTTCGATCTTATGGTGCCGGAGGTCCCAGATGTGGGTGACGACGCGATTGAGGAATTCCGTGTCGTGGCTGATGATCAGCAGCGTCATTTCCGATTCCAGCAGGAATTGCTCGAACCAGCGCTGCGTCGGTTTGTCCAAGTGGTTGGTCGGCTCGTCGAGCATCAGCACGTCAGGCTTGCTCAGCAGCAGATGCGCCAAGGCGACGCGCATCCGATAGCCGCCGGATAGCTTTTCGACTTCACGTCCGAAGTCGAGCTCCGAAAATCCCAATCCCATGAGGATGCGTTCGGCTTCATGCTCGGGATAGATGTCCCGGTGCGTGGCGTCCAGCACGTTTTTGCCCGTGATGGTTTCGAGTTCCTGCGGGAGATAGCCGATGCGGAGCCGGGGCCGCTTGCGGATGGTGCCCTCGTCCGGCGACTCCTCGCCCAAGATCATGCGGAAGAGTGTCGTCTTGCCGGCGCCGTTCGGTCCGACCAGGCCGACTCGCGAGCCGGGGCGGAGATGCGCCGTCGCATTCTCAAGGAGCACTCTCGTGGAATATTGTTTACTGACAGATTCGATTTGGAGCATGAGAAATTTCGTGAACCAGGCGGATCGCGCTTATCGGGAGGAGCCGATGGTCATTCGGTGATTAGTGGTGGATGTCGAGGTTTGCCGAACCTACGAGATTATTTTGGTGGAGCTGGCCGGGATTGAACCGGCGACCTCGTGAATGCCATTCACGCGCGCTCCCAACTGCGCTACAGCCCCACGTCGATTGGCTTGGAAATAAGCGAAAATCCTTGTGAAACAGCGGTGATGCTACCACGGCTTTCCCCCGGCAGTCAAGGAAAGGAGCGAGAGCCGGCCCAGCCCCTCTCTCGTGCTCGCGCCACGCGCGGTCGAAGACGGTCTTCGTTCGCCGCCCGCACCGAACGATTTGACCGTCACGGTTCTTGACAAACTAGAGACTCACCCCTACCATGGCCCCTCCGCTCTGGCCTCGGTTGGCCAGGGCTCTTTTTTTGGGAGCATTTCAGGCGATGGGAAATCTCGTAGTCATCGGGGCGCAGTGGGGCGACGAAGGCAAAGGCAAGATCGTGGACATCTTAGCTGCCGACGTCGATGCAGTGGTGCGCTATCAGGGAGGGTCGAACGCAGGGCACACCGTCATCAATGATCGGGGCACCTTCGTGTTTCACCTCATCCCCTCAGGCATCCTCTATCGCGGGACCCTCTGTGTGATCGGGAACGGCGTTGTCGTCGATCCGGCTTCCTTGATCGAGGAGCTGGACCATCTTCAGACGCAAGGCGTGAAGATCGGCAAGAATTTCGTCATCAGCCAGCGCGCCCATCTCATTTTGCCCTATCACAAAGCCATCGACAAAGCGGCGGAACAGTCGAAGGGCTCTCGCCGGATCGGCACGACAGGGCGAGGGATCGGCCCCTCCTATGCCGATAAGATTGCGCGCATCGGGATTCGCATGGGGGACCTGCTCAATCCCAAGGCCTTTCGCACCAAACTGGAAGAAAACCTGGTCGAGGTCAATTGGTTTGTCGAGCAGCTCTACAAGATGGAGCGGTTCGAAGTCGAAAAAATCTTCCAGCAATATATGGGCTATGCCGACCGGCTCAAGAGCCATATCGTCGATACCGTCATGCTTGTCAATAAGATGGTCGATGGACAAAAGACCGTGCTGTTCGAAGGGGCGCAGGGAACGCATTTGGATGTGGACTTCGGCACCTATCCCTTCGTCACCTCCTCTAGCTCAACGGCTGGCGGCGCCTCCACGGGAAGCGGCGTGGGCCCGACGAAAATCGACGCAGTCCTCGGGATCGTCAAGGCCTACACGACCCGCGTCGGCAGCGGGCCCTTCCCCACGGAATTAACCGATGCAGTCGGGGGCGGGCTCCAGTCCAGAGGGAAAGAATTCGGTTCGACTACGGGCCGCGCGCGCCGCTGCGGCTGGTTCGACGGCGTCGTCATGCGCTACGCCACCAAAGTGAACGGCCTCACCTCGCTGGCCGTCACGAAGCTGGATGTGCTCGACGGCTGCAAGGAACTTAAAGTCTGTACCGGCTATCGCCACCAAGGGAAGCTCCATCGCGACATGCCCTCCGATCTCCAGGCCTTGAACGAGTGCGAGCCGGTCTACAAGACGTTCAAGGGCTGGTCCGGCTCCACCTCCGGCGCGACCGCCTATAAGCAGCTTCCCGCCGAGGCCAAGCGCTATCTCCAGTATCTGGAGGAGATTGCCGAATGTCCCATCGATATCATCTCGACCGGTTCGAAGCGCAGCGAAACCATCATCTTGCGCAATCCGCTCAAGACCCGTTCCCGCGCGCGGTAAGCAATGGATCTTCGCTCTAGGCAGAGACCGATTGTCAGTGCTAGAATCCCCATCTTCCGCTCTGTGAGCCGGTAGCTCAGCTGGTAGAGCATCGCCCTTTTAAGGCGAGGGTCCTGGGTTCGACCCCCAGCCGGCTCACCATAAAATTGATCGGTTCCGTGATGTCCCTTCCCTTGTGTCTTGCCTGTGTCGCTTGTCCCGCTCGGCTTCCCATCAACCAGATAGACTAGACGACCAGACAGACCGTCCCCCCTCTCCCGTCTCCGTACTCAGGTTTTCTGCCATCAGATCGTGTCTGTGCCACGGGTGATTTCTCGCTATGAAAAGCGTATCCTTCGCGGCAATGACGGCGAAGAGGGGAGTCGGCTAGTGAGTGACGAGTTAGACGTTCTGAAATCTGTGACCGCACAACTGGAAGCGGCCGGCATCCTCTATATGGTAACCGGCTCGATGGCGGCGAACTTCTATGCCGTTCCTCGGATGACCCGCGATATCGACCTCGTCCTTGAGCTATCCGAGCGGGATGTGGATCGAGTTACCCGCCTCTTTCAACCGAAATATTATATCGATCGCGACGTGGTTCAACGAGCCGTTCGCGACCAGGCCATGTTCAATATGATTCACAATGTCCTGGTGGTCAAAGTGGACTGTATCGTAAGGAAAGAGACGGAATACCGTCGCGAAGAGTTTGCGCGTCGTCGTGCAGTTTCCGTTGCCGGCCAGCAGATTTTCATCGTGGCGCCCGAAGATCTCATCCTGTCCAAGCTGGATTGGGCGAAGGAGAGCCGATCCCAGATGCAGCTGGACGATGTTCGCAATCTGCTCAGGTCGGTGCAGGAGCTGGACGCAGCGTATCTGAATCGATGGGCAGACCGATTGGGGCTGACCGCACTGTATCTGGAGGTCCGTCAATGAAGGATACGCCGCCAGACATGGATGTCCGCTATCGGACCATGCTGATGCAACGGTCCGGAGAAGAACGGCTTACGATGGGGTGCGCGATGCGTGAGACGGCGCGGGCTTTCGTTGAATCCTCCATTCTGGAACAAGACCCACGGGCCACACCTGAAACTGTTCGCAAGGGCCTCTTCCTCCGTTTCTACGGGCATGAATTCAATGCCGATAGCCAGGTGAGGATTCTCGCTGCCATCGAGTCCGCGAGCCATCCCGTCGTGAAGTAGCGCGCTTCGTCTTGGCTGTCGCCGTTTGTCGCGGTGGTTCATTCTGTGTGTTGGTCTCCCCGGCTGAGTTTTCCATCCGGCCAATCAGACAGGCTCATCCCTTCCTGCATGTCTCGCGTTTCCCGCTTCTCCCGTTCAGGCGCTGGTGCGTTCGTCCGCGATGTGCAGTATTTACACGTACGTGGTACTTGACATGGCTCCCGCCGGTGTCGACAATGGTGGCGCCGATGGTCAGCTGGGATCAAGGGGCTCGCAGCGTTAATCGCGAGGCCGCGGCCCCTTCGCAGCTCATGAGATAGGCGAATAACCTCTCAACAAGGAGGAGCGATGACACGAGCAGGGCTTGGATTCATGAGCGGGGCCATCTGTCTGGTCTGGGCATCGGTCAGTTATGCCAGCCCTGCCTGGTATGCGCCGCTGGCCGACCGGCTCACAATCGGGAAGTTTGCTGCAGAGGACTTGTGGTCTCCGGACAGGCCATTGTTGCTTGTGGAGACAGAGGACATCAGAAAGGTTCCGAAGCCCAAGCCGGAGCCGAAACCGGAACCCAAGCCGGAGCCCAAGCCAGATCCCAAGCCGGAACCCCCGCCCAAACCCAAACCAAACCCGCCATTGCCGGATCCCTGTCCCGACTTCGATGGCGACGGGAAACCGGACTGTTGAAATCGACCGTCAGCAACCTGTGAGGCGGAGGACCATCATGCCACTGTTCAGACTCATCGCCACAGCAGCCATCGCGGTTGGGTTGATGTGGGGGGCCAAGGCGCCGGCGGTGTTCGCGCAATGTGGGCCCAACGAAGTCCTGGTCGGCGAGGACAAGGATAATTATTATTGCGCGGACAAAGATGAAATCGCCAAGCCCGATAAGCCGGCCGAGCCTCAGGCGCCAGAGGTCGCCAATTGGTCTGGCACGTGGGAGAGTGACGAAAAGGCATTCGTCCGCTCGGCGTTGGGCGGATTGAGGGACAGCACCATACGGGACTGGATCGCGGCACAGGTGCGGTTCGAGCTGCGCGATGACCCGGGGCAACAGGGCATGGTCTCCCCCTGGGCTGGGAACGGAACGCTCGTCTTCAACAACTATTTCTTCTCCAAGGGCATCACGAACGCGCGCCGGGAAAACTTGATCGCGTTTGAAGCAGGCAAAGCCTTGTGGCTCAACAAGGTGGCGGGAAATCGCGCGTTACAGGACTGGTTCAGCCAATACAGCGGCGACCATGCATCGATCATCAGGCGTCTGGCCCATGCCAAGCATCAGGGAGAAGATTTGTCCTTCATCTACGATGACCCGCAGGAAACGGCCTCCGCCTTCGGCTATGTTTTCCGCGCGCAAGCACTCGGCCTCCAGCTGGATAAAATCGCACAACGTGAGTTTGAAGCGCGTATCGCGCCGCTGTTGCGGGGCAAATAAAGAAGGGGCGAGGGGGCAGGCAACCATCCTTCTTGCTCGCAGAGCCCCCACGATAAAGCAGTGGTCGCTCGATGCGCGCAGGGAAGGATGGTTTGCCTGCTCCCTCTGGAGAGGTTGAGGAATTAGCAGGACCTCGTTGGACGCGCGCAGAGGAAGACTCCTCAGTCCCTATCAGGGGAACCGAAGATGCCAGACAGACCAGACAGACCAGTTCAATCTGGATTGAACCGATGAAGCGTGACAGCAAGATAGGACCGGTGAAAAAATCCCTTCCCTTGTCGAAGGTCTACCGCCTGCTTGAGCCTGGGCCGGTCGTGTTGATCACCACTGCCGGTAAGGGAAAGACCAACATCATGGCCCAGTCGTGGCACATGATGATCGAGTTCGAGCCGCCGCTGGTGGGCTGCGTGATCAGCAACCGGAACCATT
>JAPLLI010000202.1 GCA_026387615.1 Nitrospirota bacterium | reverse complement strand
CACAGAGGCTCCCGCCTTGAACTGGGTATCGTTGGCATCACCGGTTTCCAACGTGCGCTTCACCACCACGCGCCAGGTTGGGCCAGTGTAACCACCGCCCTTGACGGAACCTGATGGCTCCCACACGCCGTTTCCGATGACATCCTGATGCTGTTGCGTCGTCAAGGTGCTGAAGCCATTGGCGTTCAGATCTTCGACCGAGCTCACGCGCAACGTCGGGTCAGACATGATGTTGCCCGACCAGATACCAGGATTGAAAGGCCCAAGGCTGCGACCGATCCGGTCTGGATAGGTCACGCCGCCAGCAGGCTCTTCGAAGTAATAGTCCCAGAAAATGCCTGGGTATTGATCGTCCACATCCCACATACCGGCGCTATCCTTTCCGAGATCCTTCTGCCACTCTGCGTTCCACCGCCAAATGTTGGTGGTGCCGCCTGACTGGCCCATGCACTGGAAGGGGGGCGCGCCAGCCGTATTGACCGGGAACATGATCGCGACCTGATCCCGGAAATCCTGAGGACCGATGGTCGTATCGTTCTTCGTCTGGTCGCTCCACTCTAAACGCATACCGACTTCTTTACCGTTGGTCATGGCTTTCACGAACACCGACTTCACCGAAATATTCGGGTGCATCGGCGTGGTGATCAGCTGTCCGCTCAACGGAATGATCACCCCTGGCACGCTCTCCCAGACTGGGTTCGCGCCGTCCATGGGGATCGCTCCCTTGATGGCCTTCGCCGGAATCGTGACCGGCTGGCTGACAGCCAACGGCACCTGCCCGATCGTCAGCATGACGCCAACAACCAGCGCAGAGAGAAGAATGCCAAACACCACACGCTTACTGTGTGTCTGCACAACTCTCATAGGACTACTCCTCCTCTCGATTAAAAGATTAAAAACGGTGGCCCAAGATAACTGACGACAAACAGAAAATAAAAACACTCATACGTACAAACAATGCCTAGGCCGTTCCAACCGGCCCACCCTCATCCTTGTCTTTTCCTTGATCTTTTTTGTCCAAAAATGATTCGGCGCCCACTTCGTTCAGCAACAAGCTCAACTCATTGCCTTGATCTTGCGCGCCACACTCATAGGTCTGACCTTCCGGCGCATTAAACGTCGCAGGACGATAGTCGGTCTCGGAATACGGCTGCGGGATGACGCCCAGGAATGCGGTCTCGAAATCCATCCATTCCGCCATCAAGTCCGCCACATGCTTATACAAACCTGAGTCGGCTTTCTTGACCAGCATCCGGCAGAACAGCGGAACCCATCGCCCGATGTGATTCTTGACGAACTTCTTCTGCGCATCCAGGACGATCTGCGTCTTGTCTGCTCCGTCGTGGCAACGGGAATAAGACTCTTTATAGGCCAGAAAATGCATGAACTCGAATTCGACGCTCAAATGGTCCAGCCGTTCATGGATATCCTTGGACAACTCCACTCCGAACGCACGATAGAATCCGGCGATATCGCCCATGACTTGCGACTGAGCGAAGACGTGGTCGTTTCCAAACAGGGTTTCGTAGGGGGGGCAATCGAGGGTAATGACGTTACTGAACACGCGGCGATGTTCGGCCTGCAGATCGCTCAGCTGCCAGTTGACGCATTCCGACGCCACAACTTTTTCGAGTTGGTCGAACTGTTTCCGCAGCAGCACCAGCTTTTGCTTAGCCCGCTCGCCGCCGGTCCCATCAAGGACCAGGTTCAACGCATCAATCGCGGCTCGCCCATCTTCGACGAATTCGCCGCATTGCACGTAATCCAGGAATTCTTCGTCCTCGGGATAGAGCAAGCTCCAGGACACAAGCAAATAGAGCTTGCTGCGATTGAGGGCGCGTTCGACTGCAGGTGAGTCTTTAATGGCCGGCGGTGTCGGGATGACCGCGGCGACGGCTGAGGAATTTGTTTGCACCGGCTGTTTACTCGGCATGAGAATCAGCTCCTCGGTTTCCCCTGTAGCCCGCCTGAGTTTCTTGGGCATTGGGGATCGAACCTTTGGCACAGGCTCGCGTATGATAGGTAAAGGCCCATGGCTTGTCAAGCGTGAACGCTCTAACGTCACAAAACGACTCAACCCACTGATCTTTCGAATGATTATCCATATTCATGCGCACGTTTTTTCTCCGATTTTCCCTCTTGCTATTGAGACGCATTTTTGCCTGTTATGAGTGCGACTGCGCCAATAACCTAAATGGCGTCACACGAATCGCCACCTGATCATTCACGGTCCGGCACACTTGTTCGCACAGACCGCACCCGACACAGCGCTCAGTCCTCACACTCAACCGTTGCGCGCCAAAATCCATCGATAAGGCATCCGTGGGGCACTTCGAGGCACAGGCATGACAGCCCTGCCCTGCCGTGCAGAAGCGATGCGACACGATGGCCACGCCCATGCGTATCTGCCCAGGTCCTTCGACAGGGGACAACGCCTCCGTCGCGCAAGCCGCGATGCAGGGAACATCGTCGCAGACATAACACGGCATTTGATCCGCAAAAATGACGGGTGTGCCGTCCTGCTGATGAAACGTGATCGATCCGTGAGGACAGGCCGTGGCGCAATCGCTGCATTTCGTGCATCGCTCCAAAAATTGCGCCTCGTCCACCGCACCGGGAGGACGCAACCAATCCATCCGCATCAGCGGCGCCAGCCGCTCCGGCACCACTTCTTGTTGTTTGGAGAACTCCTGTGCGGCCTTGGCAACGGACACAACCGAATCTTTCAGGAAGTCGCGCCGGCCGTATGTCGGATCGTTCGCCACAAGAATGACCTTACATGACGCCGTCAGCACGCAACTTATAGACCTCGACGCAACGGTCGCAGGCCCCAAACTCGATATCCCAGCCCGGGTGATTCTCGCGAATAAAATCGAGCACGTATCCCTCAATCTTGTTACCCATATCCTCGACCCACGAATAGGTCGGGAAACGGCACAGGGGACAAGGGAACCCCGGCATCAACATGACTTTGTTTTCGGTTTCCGGAACTTCACCGCCCTCGACATCCACGGCGCGGTCCATCACGCGCAAGGTATCGGAAGCCATTTCAATCAGTTCCGAATGGGTAAAGAAGCTCGTCTGCCACAGCCCCTCAAACACGGACTTCAATTGTGGCGCAGGAATTTTGCGATACCAGGAGCGAAACTCTTTAAACCGATCCTCTTTCCTGAGCATCGGCTCTTTGCCGGCTGCGGTCAGCCGGCTGTCGACGGTCAGACTCCATAAAATACGATAGCGATGAAGAATGAGCGTTTCTTCGCCGGGATTTTGCCCGACCTTGGTATCAGGGTCATAACCAAAGACCGGGTCCAGCATGTCCGAGATATGCAACAATT
>JAPLLI010000137.1 GCA_026387615.1 Nitrospirota bacterium | reverse complement strand
AGGATTATGATACAGTCGCCAAACAGCCAAAAGCGGGTGAAAACCCCTATGCAACTTCTGTTCCGACGCAAAATTTGGCAACGATGCTCAACACCAGTGCTGGGTTTATCAACGGTCTCCAATACGGCCAATCGGCAACCGACCGATTCTTGGGCATGACTTATAACGGATTGTCTTAACCGCAGTTGTCCGAAGGATTATCGCCGCACAAACGGCGACAAACCCTGGATGATCCCGCTGTGAAAGACTTGCTGTGAGAGACTCCGTGTTGTTCCGCGCCGATGCTGGGCCAGAAATCGGTGCTGGGCACGTTATGCGTTGTCTGGCCGTCGCCGAAGCACTCCATGATTGGGCCCGGGAACGAGGCCAAGTGCTGGCGAGCCATTTCCTATGCGCCCCTCTGCCGCCGTTGCTGAAGGCACGGCTAGACTCTGCTGGGTGCATCGTCCATGACCTTCCGGTGGCTGCCGGAAGTGCCGACGACGCCAACCACACCCTTCACTTGGTCCGATCCCTGCCTGCTCAGACGATGGTCCTTGATGGCTACCACTTCGGGACTGAGTATTGCGCCATCCTCGCGGCTGGCCGACGACTGTCACCACGAGTACCGCTGGTGCTGTTCGACGATTTGGCCGCGTTTGAGTGCCCGAATGCACCCCTGGACGTTGATGTTGTGGTCAATCCGTCTCCAGCTGCCTTCGCTTTGCCATACCGGCGTATCGCCCCGATAGCCAGGCTTCTGCTTGGTCCAACCTATGCCCCCTTACGGCGTGAATTCCGGCTGATCACGCAAGAGCAAGCCCCCTTGCCGGTCATTGCGCGCGATACCGTTTTGGTAACGTTCGGTGGCACCGAACCACAGGGATTAACTGGACCCTGCTTAACCCAACTGGCAGCAATGTTGCCAAAAACCTGTCGTCTGGCGGCGACGATCGGAGCCGGAGATCCACGGGCCGATGCCCTTGAAAAACGTGTGGCTGAGAAACGTGTGGCCCTGGTTAAACCTGGACGGATCACCTTGCACCGGGACACGTCAGCAATGGCGACGCTGATCAATTCAGCGGGCATGGCTGTCGCTGCTGCTGGCGGTACAATCTTTGAGCTGTCGGCTTTGGGTGTACCGGCGGTGTTGGTGGTTGTGTCCGACAATCAGATGCACTCGGCGGCGTGGATGGCGGCAGAAGGCCTGGCAACAGTTATAGACGGGCGTGCAGCCGAAGCCGTGGAGATGATCGCAACGGCCGCAGAGACGTTGTGGGCGGACAGTACGCGCCGACAAACGATGGCCGAGACACTGGCCGGACGGATAGATGGTCTGGGTGCCGTGCGTATCGCCGAGGCGCTAATGGCAATTGCGAAGTAACGATCAGGCGATCACCACGACACCCACATTCCCTTCAAATTCCGTCTACTCAATTTCCTCGAAGCCGTCAAAATTCCAACCATCGGCGGTCTTGATTCCACCTTCTTCGAAATAGCGACGTTTATTCCAGAACACGACCAGCACCGTGGCATTGCGTGGCCGACGCTTAAGTGTGCCGCGCTCGAGGGCGTTCTTAACCTCCAACGAGGCCGGGTCGCCTTTAAAGATGATGCCGTATTCCGGGATTTTGCCGGCGTCGGCGATTTTCTTCAGATCGTATTTAAACCGGCGCAAGTCGCTCTCAACCCCAACCCGCAAACGCAACTTTTCCAAATTCATGCGGAACCCGCGCTGATGGCCGCAGTGAGCCCGGGCGATCTCGTAAATCCGACGCTCCATCGGCGTCAATTCAAAGTACTTACGATCATAGGTCAGGACCAGCGTATCCTTGAGGATGGCCCTATGTAGCCAATCGCACAACTCAACCGTCACCGACTTCAACATTTTCTTGCCACTGGCGGTCCGGCGGTAATCGAGACGGGCAGCCTTAATCCAGGAAAACCACTCGTCGCGCCCCTCTCCCCCGGTTTCGATGTTGGTACGCACTTGTGTACCTTGCAACCGGTCAAGCGCCCCTTTGATCCGATCATAAGCACTACCGGCAGCGGCAGTTCCGCAGACCCGGAAAAAGTCGTGGGCGGTGAAGGTAAAGACCTGGCCCGGGGTCTCGCCCCGGTTCATCTTCTCAACCATCAAAGAGGCAATGTAGATCAGCAGTTCTTTATCAGCCATGGTTGCCATACCCATGGGACCAGCCCGAACCTCAATCGAAACATCACCGTCCTGATAGCGAATGGTCTCTGTTCGCGAGCGTGAGGTATCAAGCGAAAAGAAGTTCCAAACCATCATCCGCCGGTCGTTCTTGACTGCGCCATGAAGCGGACTGTCAAACATCTCGGCTGAAACGGTCGGCAATTCCATCGAACCCCCCTTTTGCTCAGACGTGATCACGCCTTGGTCTTCACGATACGCACCGCCGTCCTCAGGTCACGTCAAAAAGGCGAACTGTCGCCCCACCCTCGAATTTTTCCGCCTCCTCCCGCTTCCGCCCCCTGCCACCGACCAGAGACTCCCGTTCAAATGTCGCCCAAACCTCCACTCTTGCCCCCTTGACTCCCCCAATCGAGTCGATCAGCGCCTACGGCCGCAGGCCCATTCGAGGGTGGGGGGACACTCATTCGAGGTTTGGGCGACACATGGTCAGCCCCAGAGGTTCCAACGCCTTTTTATCCCCAAAATCCAACTTCGGCCCGCGTCCTCCCCCCTTCAAGCCGGTCGAGGTTGGAGCGACACCTTTTTCCACTTCGAGGACCGAGCGA
>JAPLLI010000247.1 GCA_026387615.1 Nitrospirota bacterium | reverse complement strand
GCCCCGTTCCCCAATATTCCCCTTTTTGAATTCGCTTGTAGGGATGCCGGAGGTCCGGGCGGCTGATCCACCAGAAGAAGGAAATGGCCCCGATGCTGGTAAAGAGGGTGATCCAGAAGCCAACGCCTTTGAAATGAGTCTTCGAGGGGGTGCCGACCCGGATGTTTTGCGCAGGGGCCGCTAACAAGACGGCCGTGCGATAGAGGGCTTCGCCGAAATGGCCCGTATCGATCAAGGGCTGCAGATGTTCGTGCCCGATTTGATTCATCACCGTGGGGGTAATCACCGGGAGCATCTGCCGGCCCAGCGTGATGGCCGCTTGCCGTTCCTCCACTGCCACCAGCACCAGCACCCCATGTTCCTGTTGCGTGGACCCGATGCCCCACTTGGCATAGAGGGCCGACGCATATTCGTTGACCGTCCCGAAGGGTTTGATGTTCGGAACCGTCACCACCACCATCTCCACGCCGGTCTTCCGCTCCAGATCCTGACAGACGGACCTGATGCGTTCCTTCCACTCTCCATCGACCACCTGCCCATGGTCGCTCACATAGCCTCGCGGCTCCGGCAACTGGATCTTGGGGCGATCGTAGGACACGGCCAGAGCCAAACCATGCACAAGGACGAGACAGAGGGCCATGACCACGATCTTCGTCATCGCGGCCCCGCCTGAGGCAATTGCTGTACGGTGCGAGTGAGCTGCGTCATGGTCTGCAGATAACGGTCGAAGAGACGGGGCACTTCGCTCGGGCCGGGAGAAATCTGGCCCCGCTTGAGCAGCCAGGCATCCAGCAACCCTTGCAGATCCAGCCTCAACTGTTCGGCGATGTCTGCGATGACGGCATCGGACTGAACCAGGACCGGGCGGCCAAGGAGCCGTTGCAGGCCGCGCAGCAGCGGAATGGTCGACGTCAGCGAAAGCGGCAGCAGAATCGTGGTGGCATCGTCGGTCCCGCCCCCTTCGACGTAGCGTTGACGCAGACGTAACAGATTGCTCGTGAGGCCCTGCACGACTGATTCTCTCAACCGGTCGGTCGGCACATGCAAACCGATGAAGGGATCGCGCCCTCCCAGGACTCGGTGCTGTTCCTGGATTTCCAGAAACTCCAAGGGGAAGACTGCGGCCGAGGCGCGCAGCTCCTCTTCCGCCAAAAAGAGCGGCACGAGAATTTGTTCCTTGCTCCATTTACGGTGCAAGGCGCTGTACTGCTTAAGAAGGGTACTGTCGTAGGACGACACGAGAAGCAGGATATTCACATTGGACCGGCCGGGAAGAAATTCCCCTCGGACAGCGCTCCCATAGAGCAGCAGCCCTTCCAACTGGTCCCCGAAGACGCCTTTGACGTCTTTCGTATAGGCCTGCAATAGATTTCTGGTTTCGCCCGGCAGTCCCTCGATCACACGTTCAGTCATGAACTATTCCTCACGAAGACTTCGGATGTGGAGTTTTTTCATTTGTGCGGAAATCCGGCAGGAACCCTGCGGCAATGACGCGATCGATTAGATCGAACGGGGCCGTGGTCCGCAATCCCGCCGTGGTGGAGAGAACCTGATAGCGCAGCCGCTCGTTCCGGTCCAATGTCTGGAACACGCGATCGCGCAGGAAGGCCACCAGCGGGTTGCCTGTATTCCAATAGAACACTTGCTGGTCTGCCAAGCGCTGCAACATCGTGACATGCGGCCGCCTGATCCGTTCGAACTCTTTCAGTCTGGCAAAAGAATAGTCCCGGTCGGCCAGACAGCCAGGCAAGAGATCGGACAGGGCCATCGCATCGACCATCGCCTGCATGCGCCCCTGCGAGGCATGGGGATTCATCGCATGGGCGGCGTCGCCGATCAGGACGGCTCCATCCGCCACCCAGGTCGGAGTCCGTACCCGCCCGGTCGGCATATAGGCAGTCTGACTCCAATCGCTCAATCGCCGGAACAAACCGGCAAACTGCGGCGCGATCTTCGTCCACACTTGCTGTAGCGCAGGAATGCCCCGCTGCTTTACGTCATCCATCGAGCCGCTGGGGATCATGTAAAAGAGATAGACCTTGTTCCCCGTCGCTGGAAACAGACCGAGAATCGTTTTGTGCCCGACATAGTAAAAGGATTCCGAGACCGGCTCATCCGATTCGAGGATCGCGATCAAATAACCGTCCGGGTAGAGATGCAGATCGGCGGGGATCTTCAACGCTTCTCGCACTTTTGAAAAAGCCCCATCGGCGCCGACGACGATCTTGGCGCGAATCTGTGTCGTCCCTTCCGGCCCTGTCGTGGAGAGCCCTACCACCTGATTCCCCTCACGCAACAAACCGGTGAACGAAGTGCCATAGCGGAGGGTCACGCTTTGCTGCTGCTGCACCGCCGCAACGATGGCCTGGTGCGCCACGTTCGGCAAGGTCACAATCGCGCGATTGTAGGGAGCGGGCAGATCGCCATAGTCGATGCTACAGAGGCGCGTGCCACCGGCCCGGCAGAAATGAAAGTGCCGCACGGATCTCGTGGCCTCAGCCGGCAAGGACTGCAAGATGCCCAAGCGATCCAGGACTTGCTGTCCGTTCGGCTGGAGGATTTCTCCCCGCAATCCTTGAGGAGGCCCGGCAGCTTGATCCAAGACGACGGTACTGATCCCTTGCTTGGCCAAGGCCAGGGCCAGGACGGCTCCGCCTCCTCCCGCCCCCACCACTGCGACATCTGTCTCTGCCAGTACATCTGCCATGCTCTTCAATGCTCGTCCCAGGCCCGATACCGGCTGTGATCGTTCCACAAGGCCAGAAATTTCTCACGGGCTTTGACGCTGATCGCGTGATCGGTCATGACGTCCAGCCGTTCATCGTTATAGTGGTTACCGCTCGTCGTATGGTTCATCGAACCGGAGGTATTGATCTCATCGTCGATCACGACCTGCTTCAGATGCATGAGCCCGTCGTGCTCGTTGATCAAAATGGGAATGCCGGCCAGGTGCAGGGTATGGAGCGCGGTC
>JAPLLI010000170.1 GCA_026387615.1 Nitrospirota bacterium | reverse complement strand
CTTCCTCGACAGGATGAAGCGCTTCACCGCCAAGGAGGGGGAACAATGACGATGAATCTCGAGGATCTTGACATCGTCAGCCGAACCGACCTGACGACCTTCGTGGAGCGGGCCTTCCGGCACCTCAATCCAGGCACCCAGTTGATGATGAACTGGCACATCGAGCGGATAGCCACGGTCTTGATGCGTGTCGCCCGCGGGGAGGTGAAACGAGTCATCATCAACATCCCGCCGCGGAATATGAAATCGATCATCGCGTCCGTTGCGTTTCCCGCTTGGCTCCTCGGCCATGACCCCTCCAAGCAGATCATCTGCGTGAGCTATGCCCAACCTCTGGCCGACAAACTCGCGCGCGATTGCCGCCAACTGATGATGAGCTACCTCTACCGGGGCGTCTTTCCCGGTACCCGTCTGACCGGCGGCAAACAGGCCGTCAGCGAATTCGAGACTTCGAAGAATTGGTGCCGGCTGGCCACGTCGGTCGGTGGCGTGCTGACCGGCCGGGGCGCGGACGTCCTGATCATCGACGACGCGCTCAAGCCCGACGAGGCGCTATCATACACCCAGCGCCAATCGGTCAACGACTGGTTCGCTCACACCCTGCTGAGCCGCCTCAACGACAAGGTCAACGGCGCCATCATCATCATCTCCCAGCGCCTTCACGAGGACGACTTGCCCGGCTTCGCGATAAGTCAGGGCGGTTGGGAAGTGGTCTCGATTCCGGCCATCGCGGTCGAGGATGAAGTCCACCTCATCGAGAGCGCTATGGGCTCCTATCGCCATGTCCGTCTGGAAGGCGAGGTGCTCCATCCCGAGCGGGAGCCAAAGGAGGTCCTGGACGTGCTGCGCAGGACTCTGGGCGAGTATCACTTTGCGGCCCAGTACCAGCAGACGCCGGCGCCGCTTGGGGGCGGGATCGTCAAACTCGACTGGTTCGTCACCTATGAACCGCGCGAGCTGCCCGAGACGATGGATCGCATTTTCCAAAGCTGGGATACCGCGAGCAAGGCGAACCAGCTCAACGACTACAGCGTCTGCACGACGTGGGGCCAGAAAGGCCAGCATGTCTATCTGCTACACGTCTTGAGAAAGCGCCTTGAATACCCCGAGCTGAAACGCAGCGTGCGCGAACAGGCAGGGCTGTGGGGCGCCAAGACCGTGATCATCGAGGATAAAGGCTCGGGCACGCAACTGGTCCAGGAGCTACGAAACGAGTCCTTCGCCAGCGTGCTGGCCTTCGAGCCGAAATCGGACAAGGTCGTCCGCATGCATACTCAGGCGGCAATGATCGAGAACGGGTTCGTGCACATCCCCGTGGAAGCCCCTTGGCTGGGAGACTACCTCCACGAACTGGCAACTTTCCCGAAGGGGAAATTCGACGATCAAGTCGATTCTACCTCTCAAGCCCTCGAGTGGGTGCGCGACACAGATCTCCAACCGAACTTCATCATCTACATCCGCGAGGATATCGCTCGTGAGGCTCAGCGCCGCGGAGGTGGGCGGACACGCCCCGTGCGGGTCATGCCCCACAATGGCGTGAGCGCCTGGCAAATCAGCGGGGGCCCGGAACTGCGGGCCGACAACGAGGGCGTGATTACCATTCCGGTTGGCGTCGAAGCCCCCATCCCGAACGGATGGATCGTCCTCGACGACTAGGTCGGCGGGGATGCTAGGCGCGCCAAGACGGCCATGGCGGCGGTCAGCGCCTGAATGTCCTCGGCCACGACGTTCAGCGCTCCTGCGCGCTCCAGGCGTTCCAGGGGGCCGTCGGAGCGCCGCAGCGCGGCGGGCAGGGCGTCTTCCATCAGTTCTCCGATCGCCGTGCCCAAGAGCTCGATGGCCGGAGCCGCGATTTCGTCGTCGAGCATGATGTGCCTCCGACCCGACACACGAGGCGATTTGCGCGGCAAGTCGATGACCAGCCTTCAGGCCGAAGAGGCCTCGTCGTCTGGCTCGATAAGTGCAGTAGGCGTGGCCCCGAGCGCTTGGGCGATCTCGTAC
>JAPLLI010000220.1 GCA_026387615.1 Nitrospirota bacterium | reverse complement strand
TGAACGATGCCATCGATCAGATGCGGCATGCGGCGACGTCTGCGCTGCTCCAGCGGAACGATGTGCTGATCGTTTCGTCGGTCTCTTGCATCTACGGCCTGGGGTCGCCGGAGGTCTATCACGAGATGGTGATTTTCCTTGAAGAGGGAATGGAGATCAGGCGGGAGAAGATTCTGGCCAAACTGGTCGAGATTCAATATGCCCGCAACGATATGGATTTCCATCGTGGCACCTTCCGGGCTCGCGGCGACGTCATCGAGATTTTCCCGGCCTCGAATGATGCGGTCTCCGTCCGGATCGAACTGTTCGGCGATGTGGTCGATGCGATTCATGAAATCGACCCGCTCACGGGGAAGTCGCTCCGGAAGTTGCCGAAAGTCGCGATTTATCCGAATACGCACTACCTCATTGCGCCGGACCGGTACGAACGGGCGATTACCGGCATCGAAGAAGAGCTGGATGAACGCGTCGCCTATTTCAAGAAACAGAATCAGCTCGTGGAGGCTCAGCGGATTGCGCAACGCACCAAATTCGATTTGGAGATGATCCGGGCGATGGGCTACTGCCATGGCATCGAGAACTATTCGCGGCATCTGAGCGGACGCGCGCCAGGCGAGCAGCCTCCGACGCTCATCGACTATTTCCCCAAAGACTTTCTGCTGATCGTGGACGAGTCCCATGCGACGATTCCCCAGGTCGGCGGGATGTACGAGGGGGATTATTCGCGGAAACGCACCTTGGTCGAGTACGGTTTTCGATTGCCGTCGGCGGTCGATAACCGGCCGCTCAAGTTCGCCGAATTTGAACGTTGTCTCGCGCAGGCGGTGTACGTGTCTGCGACGCCAGGTCCCTATGAGCTGGGGCATACGGTGGGAGAAGTGGTTGAGCAGATTATTCGCCCGACCGGTCTGATGGATCCGGTCATCGAGGTGCGGCCGGCCAAGGGCCAGGTCGATGATCTCCTGGGCGAAGTGCGGGCTGAAGTGGCGCAGGGCGGGCGGGTATTGATCACCACCTTGACCAAGCGTATGTCGGAGGATTTGAGCGAGTATTACCACGATCTCGGCATCAAGGTGCGGTATCTGCATTCCGACATCAAGACATTGGAGCGGGCTGAGATCATTCGCGATCTGCGGCGTGGAGTGTTCGACGTGCTGGTGGGGATCAATCTTCTTCGCGAAGGGCTGGATCTTCCTGAGGTGACGCTGGTGGCGATTCTGGATGCGGATAAGGAAGGCTACCTTCGGTCCTATCGCTCCTTGATCCAGACGTCCGGGCGGGCAGCGAGAAACCTACGGGGCCACGTGATTTTGTACGGGGATGCCATCACCGCCTCGATGCAAATGGCGATTGATGAGACGGGGAGACGGCGCACGATTCAGGCAGCCTATAATGCCAAGCACGACATCGTGCCCACGAGTATCACGAAGGATGTGCGGTCTCTCGACTATGCCACGGAAGAAACGGCGGTTGTGCAATTGGACTTGGTGGCGGAGTCGCCGGCCCTCTATGGTGCGGAGGAAGTCACCGAACAGGTCATCAAACGGCTGGAGTCGGACATGAAGTCCGCCGCCAAGAAGTTGGAGTTTGAGAGGGCGGCAGCCATCCGAAACAAGATTCGCGCGTTGAAGTTGCAGGCGCTCGAGTTGAATTCGGAGATCTAGCCGGTTGCGGAAGAGTGTTCTTCCGAGCCTGTTCGTGGTTGTTGCCTTCCAGTGGCTTGGTAGTCCCCCCACTGCGCGCGTCCAACGAGGGCCTTCTGAGGCCGCGCGTTGCGCGAGCACAGGGGATTCACTGGGCCACCCCTCCCTGCTGGCGGGCTTTTTCAGCAGCCTGTTAAACGTTTTTGTAGAGATAGATGCCCAGGAACATCCCGAGAAGGCTGAGAAGATTGACTTTCAGGATGAGGCCAAAGGTGAGCTTAATAAGGACCAAGTCGATGGTCAGCGGCGGGCTGATGCCGGGATTGAAATTGCTGGAGAAAATGGCCTGAATCGCGCCCTGCGGGGCCATGACCCGGAGAATTTCCCCCAAGACGCCGCCTAATAGTCCACCGATGAGCACAAATACGAGTAAAATCAGGGGTGATTTCTTCACGCCAACCGCCTCATAAGTCTTTGTGTAGTCTCGGGAGATAACGATAGGACCATAGCGAAAGGTCTCCAACATGTCAATGAAATGTACGGGCTAAACTGCTCACTCTAAGAGCCCGCGCTCCCTTGACTTCATCCCGTTTAGTCCTTTAGACTCCCCGATGCTCTTTTGCTAGAATTTTCGAGGTGATCGGAGATCTGGAGCTAGGGGTTTCGATTGCCTTTTGCTATGTGGCGGTATGCTCGATTCTCTCAGCGAAAAGTTTGAGAAGATTTTCAAGAAGCTGCGCGGTTCTGGAGTTCTGACAGAACAGAACATCGCGGAAGCCTTGAAGGAAGT
>JAPLLI010000189.1 GCA_026387615.1 Nitrospirota bacterium | reverse complement strand
CGTCAAGCCGCTCTACCTGGGTAGACTGGATCGACCAGATGAACCGGAAAGACCAGCGGGACTAGTTCCCTGTCACGCGTCGCAGCACGCGCACTCGTTCGCGGCCTTCGCGACCGGGAAAGGCCCCATGCGGCACATAATCCTCGACGATGTCGTAGCCCTCTGCAAAGAGCGCCGTCAGATCAGCCACGCTGAACGGGAAGGGTGGCCCCTCGTTGCCAGGGTCGAGCGCCGGATTGATGAACCAGACCCCGATCAGCAAGCCTCCGCGCCGTAGCGTGAGATCGATGCCGCGCCGGTAGTCGGCGCGCAGCGACGGAGGCAAGGCGCTCATGCAGGTATGTTCCAGCACCACATCATAGGCGCCGCGCATTTCTTCTGGTGGATCGAACAAACATCCCGCCACGAAACGCTCCGCCAGATGGGGATACTTTGCGCGCGCCTCCGCGATCCCCGTCGGCGCGATATCCAGCCCTGTGGCATCCAGCCCCTGATCCACCGCCAGCGCCACCTCATGCCCGCGCCCGCAGCCTGGCACCAGCGCGCGCCCCCGCACCGGATGACGCGCCAGATATTGCTTCATTGCCGGCGCCGGCGCGCCCTTATCCCAGAACGCTTCGCCTTTTTGATATTTCTCATCCCAGTTCATGCACTTCATGTAACGGAGCGGTCAGCGCGAAGTCAATCAGGCAGTGACGTTTCACGGAAAACAACGACATGAGAGGTAAGGAGGGAGTCCCAGGCACGCCACGCGCCTGGAAATGCTGGATCGCGCGATAGGGCAGGCATGTGTCTCGAAAGCTCTTGCAAGTGTATACGTCATTGGCGTAGTATTGGCCATGCGGTTTATTGAGACTCCTGTGTTCACCGCAGCGCTCAAACGGCATCTCAGCGATGAGATGTATCGCGCACTTCAATTGGCGCTTGTGCTCCGTCCCGCGCAGTGGCCGATCGTTCAAGGCGGAGGAGGGCTGCGAAAGCTTCGGTGGTCTGCGCCGGGTCGTGGGAAGCGAGGCGGGGTCCGTCTGATCTACTATTGGGACTCGACGAGCCAGATGTTCTACATGCTGTATCTCTATGCGAAGAACGAGCAGGGCGACTTGACGTCCACGCAACTCAAGGTGCTGGCCAAACTAGTTCGGGAGGAATTTTCATGAAGGATGTCGCATTCCAGGAGTTGCTCACGAGTATCCGGCAGGCGGGCAAGATCCGCCGCGGCACTATGAAGTCTGCCAGGGTTACCACCTTTCGGCCTGCCGACGTGAAGAGCGTTCGCGAAACGCTCAACGCGTCGCAAACCGAGTTTGCATTGATGATCGGGGTCAGCGTCGCGACCCTGCGCAATTGGGAACAGGGACGTCGCACGCCGGATGGCCCGGCGCTCGCGCTCCTGCGTGTCGCGGCGCGCAACCCCCGCGCGGTGGCCGAGGCCTTGCATCGTGAACCGCGCAAAGGCGCGGCGTAGCGCAAGGCCGTGATGCGTCGTTTGTGAAGCGTATCTCGCTGGGAAGAAGCGCGTATGGCTGATAGCCGATAGCCAGGGCGAGCGAGGATCGGCGGCAGGACGTGATAGGCGAGGTCTCCGGCAGCGAGGCACGGACGGTCGGCATGCGGATTTTTATCGAAAGGGCGTGAGCCTGTTCAGGAAAATGCTCCCGACCCCTTTTCCTGTCCGCTAGCCGCTGATGTTCCAGGGTTCACGGCGGACGAGGGCGAGAAGGTCACGTGAACCATGCACGACTCGAAGGATGAAGGCCTCGTCGTTCTGTAAGAGATAGACAATACGGTAATCTCTGAAGATCAATTCTCGAATATCGGGGCGATTGAACTCTGGAACGATTCGACCGATCCTGGGAGACCTGGCAGAGTTTCGGCAGATTCAACGACGCGATCCACGAAGGTGATCGCATGGAGGACGGAGTCGCGGGCGATAAAGTTTTCGATATCCTGAAGATCGTTTCCAGCAGTCAGCGACCAGCGGACTTGCGCCATTGGGCGATTCTTTCCTTCAGCTCTTCCTGTGTGAGTACCCGTCCCTCCGCCACGTCCTGAAGGCCCTTCTCCACTTGTTGCTTGAAGAGCAGCGCTTCCATGATCGCGCCGGTGGTCACATTGTCAGGCAGTTGCTGAATCATTGCGAGTGCTTCGGCTTTGGCTTTGGCCATGCAGGTCTCCTCTCGGCTGGTTCGTGCGATTAGGCTATGCCCAGATATTCAAAAATGCAAGCCTGATTCAGGAGGTCTACGCGGCGGAGGCAGGGGGCTTGTCGAAGAGTGGGAGTCGTCCGACGCGACGATTCAGGACGTGATAGGCGAGGTCTCCAGCAGCGAGGCGTGGACGGCGTGGCATGGGGAAATTTCTAGCGAAATCGTCAGAATCCTGTCAAGAAAAAGACTCCCGACCCCTTTTCCTGTCCCTTGATTGGAAGAGAAAATTGGAAAGTGAAAATTACCGCGACGCTGGGATTGGAATCGGCGATTCGGCGGCGGGGGAGGCTGAGGCCAAGGAAGCCACTAGGAATGTAGCCGGCTCACTTTTCTTCTTCAGACTCTGACACCCTTTTTCCTTCTGCGTCACGGCAGGTCGTCTCTCATCTCGTATCTTGTTCCACGAGAATCTGTAACACGCGTCATGATCGCCTCGTTCCTCGGCCAACACAGCCTTCGCTTGCTCGTAACATGAACTCCGGCGGTGCCAACAAAATATGTCGGACTCCCATCTTGCCTAATGAACAGCAGCGTTTCTATTCCATCCTGGGAGCCCCTCGCAGGCGCGTGGTAGACGCGTTGGTACTTGTCGTAGCGCCAATATCCATCATAGGGATGATGGAAGCAAACCTCTTCCCAGTCGAATCGTGCGAGGTCGGCAAACCGGATATCCTTTGCTCCGCTCCGTGCCGCTTCTTCGAGTCTCTGTCGAAAGAGGTATTCGTTCAGAGAAGTTGGCAACAGGAAGGCGTGCCAGAGGAACATCGCCACAATTATAGCTAGGACAGCCAGAGCCCCTCCAGGGAGCCATCGGAAGATCTTTTTGATCATGAAACACGAACCCCGTGTATGTCGAGTCACTTCTGAATGGCCCGGGCGGAGAAAGTTTCGTGCGAGGAAGTCTATCAGGAAGTTTGAAATCTATCCATTACTCGGAGTTAATGGGGATAAGCCTGGGCGGGGAAAGTAGGTGCGGGACGCGCCTGACCGCCACGCGCCGGGAATGGGTCCTAGGCCGTATTTTATTACGCTCGACGGTTCAGGACATGATCGGCGTGGCATGTGAATCTTCTGCCGAAAACACGGCGAGCCCATCAAGGAAAAGACTCCCGACCCCTTTTCTTATCCCCTTAACCCCGGTTGAGCGGCGAGTTAGATTTCTGCTGCCTTTTGACCATCAAGGAATACTTCCAGTAGGCAAACGTAGTGCGCCGTTTCCTTTCCTGAGAAGCTAGTAGCAGCTTTGACGGACCTGCGCACCCTGAAGTGGCCGGTACAGCCGGGAATAGGGTGAGCGCCAAGAATGGATTTGCCATCTTTGACGAAGCGCCTCGGTGCAAGACTTTCACTGACCACGAAGAGGAAACACCGAGTTCTTGCAGTAGCAACCTTTAGAAATGAGTGTAGTCGTGTGAGATCATCGTTCAATGATTGCGTTGTTGCGTTACCACGCTTTACTTCGATAACGAACTTTGTGTGTGACGCAAGGTTGCCTTCTCTGCCAATAGCCTTTGCCGCGGACGCGCAGAGCACCAGATCAGCGCGAGCCAAGGCGCCGACACGTTGGACTGTGGCACCTGGGGCCACAAGGTTTTTGTACATGCATTCCGGCATTAGGACTAGATCATGAGGGAGATTGGCTTGAATGAGGTTGCACGCTTCTGCGACAAGTGCACCTTCGGAAAGGGGGTAGTCCTTGAACAGAGAATGTCGGTGCCCGATCCAAAAGGCGAGCCCTTGAAGTGCGTGCTCTAGCCATTTCTGGCGTTCTGGTAGCAAAAGACCCATGGCGGTTTCTGAGGTCCGATTAACAAGTCTGCTGCGGCTTGACGCTGCAACATCGCAAGGCAATCTCAGTAATTTGTTGTGGGCCAGTCTACTGGAAATCCGTAGTCCTTTCCATCACTCTGTGGATGAGGTGGAAGCCTTATCTGATGGGGCGGCTTGGCTGGTTCCCATCGTGCGCGCGTCCAACGAGGGGAGTCTGCGACCGCGCGTTGCGCGAGCACAGGGAATTGCCAGGCCTCGCTTCTTTCCTCTTCCCTCTCTCTCTCCCGCCTTACATTGGAAGGGGGTAGTCAGATGGTCCTCAACTGTGCGCATTAATGATCCCTTCAAGCTCGCTCGCTGCTCCGCTCACGGAATGGCGCCCGTGTTGGTCCCGCTGCGGCCGTCGAGCGAGCACATTCTGATCGTGCGCGCTCCGGGAGCAAGGGATCGGCACGGGGGTCATTCCATCCCTTTTTATCTTGGGGCCTCAGCGAGCACGGAGGACCGTCTGGCTGCCCCCTTCCAATCTGATCAGCTTCATGCCGACGCCAACGCGTCTTTCACGCGCCGGACCTTGATCTTCCCAACCTGTTTCTCCACCTGCGCCAGATCGTAAGCTGCCTGCATCCGCAACCAGGTTTCCGCGCCACCTCCAAATGCCTTTTTCAGACGGATCGCCATTTCGGCGGAAATCCCGGCTTTGCCGCTGACCAGGTTATTCATGGCCTGCCGCGTGACACCCAGCGCTTTTGCTCCCTCTGTGATGGAGAGTCCGAGCGGGTCGAGACAATCATGCCGCACCGACAATCCTGGATGGGGGGGGCTCTTCATACGCATCGTTGGACTCCTTAATGGTTTTCACAAAGGCCAAGAGCTTTTGGCATGTTACGTTTTCTGGCCTGGCAGGTCTATACCTGGAGCTGATTCTGCTCCATTTTGAGCATTCTGCGGCCTTATCGTGAATCAGGACGGGGTAGATCGCATCGGACGTTGGACGGCTTCTCCCTGAAATGCTAGGATGCCGCTATGCTGATTACCACTGGAACAGTCCATGGCGGGACGATCAAGGTCGATGCGAAGACTCTGCCTGAAGGAACGATTGTGACGGTGCTAGCCTCGGAAGGGGACGAAACCATAGAGCTCCTTCCTGAAGAGGAGGCCAAGCTGCTCGCGGCTATCGCGGAAGCCGCGCGAGGAGAGACGATAAGCGCGTCTCACGTCTTGGAGCAGATTCGCCGATCGTGAGCGGTCCATTTTCCGTCCGCATCGTCAGCAGCGCGGCAAGGGCCATTGTTGAAGCTGCCGAATGGTGGGTGGCCAACCGCACGAAGGCTCCGGATGCATTTGCCGTCGAGCTTGAGCGGGCACTCCAACTTCTCGCCTCGCAGCCATCGATCGGGTCTCAGGCCCGGAACGTCAGACTTGCCGGTGTCCGGCGCATTCACCTTCCCCGCGTCCATTACCATCTCTATTATCGCGTAATCTCCGAACTCAAGACCGTCGAAATCCTTGCCCTTTGGCATACGAAGCGTGGCGGTTCTCCAGATCTGTGAAGCGGCGGCCTGGCTGGTTCCCATCGTGCGCGCGTCCAACGAGGGGAGTCCGCGACCGCGCGTTGCGCGAGCACAGGGAATCGCCAGGCCAGCCCTGCCTTCCCTTCCCTCTCTTGCATCTCATTCTCCCTGCCCCTTACAATACTTCCGTAACCCCTTGGCTTTTTGAATGTTTCTCCTTCGCCAAGGCTTCGGAGAATTTCGCTGGATGCCAAGTAGTTTTTGGCGGGTAGCTGCATTCGGGTCGCTTTCGCAGGCCGGGCGATAGAAGGACCAATCCCTATGCGCATTGAGTATTCGAAGGGCGAACGAGCCTCTAAAGAGCTGATTCTGCTCCAGCGGCAAGCTTCCGAAGCCACCAGCGGCCGGAAGATGAAGGTCATGCTGATCTTCCCGCCAGACTGGTTCCCCAGCGAGCCATACCTCTCCCTTCCCTCCCTCACCGCCGTCCTCCGTCAGGCCGGCCATACCGTCATCCAAAAAGACATCAACCTCGAAATGTGGGACTGGTACTTCAGCGAGGACTTTTTGAAGAAAGTCCTGCGCCGGGTGCCGCAGCAGCTCGACCGGCTCCGCAAGCTCTCCAAGAAGCGCGATCTGAGTGATGCTGAGATGGATTTGCAGCTCTCCCTCTGCGATGTGAGCCGTCAGAAGATCGACGAATTGATCACGAAGGCGGAGAAGGCCAAGGCCATCATCAGAGGAGAAGTCTTCTACGAAATCGATCAGTTAGAATGGGCCATTCAAGTCTTCCGAGAAGTCACATCGGTTATCTCGATGGTCTATGCCCCGGCGCGGATCTGCATGCCGCCGATGGAGACGGATCTGTCCTATAAGGTCTTCGTCTCCTCCGAAGTGATGGACGCGGTGAACGATACTCAGGTGAATATCTATCGGGACGTGTTCGAGCAGTTGGTGAAGCCAGCCATCGAACAGGAACAACCGGACGTGATCGGCATCTCGATCGTCTTGCAGCAGCAGATGTTCTCCACCATGACCTTCTGCGCCCTGATCAAGCAGCATTTCCCCCATATCCACATCACGATTGGCGGGAACACGGTCACACGCCTGCGCGATGTGCTGCCCCAGTCGCCCCTGTTCCAATATTTCGACAGTGCCGTGGTCTATGAAGGGGAGACGGCCTTCGTGCAGCTAGTGTCGGCGGTGGGGGCCAAGCGGAGCCTGGCGGACGTGCCCAACACGATCTATAAGGACGAGACCGGTGTCCATGTGTCGGCCACGAGCTATGCGGAAGATATGCATGCGCTGCCTCCGCCGGACTTCGACGGGCTGCCGCTGGATAAATATTTTACCCCGACGAAGATCCTGCCCTACCTGGCGACGCGCGGTTGTTACTGGGGCCGCTGCGAGTTCTGCGACCATGGCGAGGGCTATACGGCTGGTTATCGGACGAAGAAGATCCAGGACATTCTCGGCGAGATCCGGCATCTGCGCGATAAGTACGGGGCCAAGCATTTCCACTTCACCGACGAGTCCTACCCGCCGGCGCTCTTCCGCAAGTTGGCGCGTGGCCTGATCGACAGCAAGATGGATATCGTCTGGACGACCCACATGCGGTTCGAGAAGAGCCTCCTGGAAGATCAGGTCTGGCAGGATGCGAAGGACTCCGGCTGCAAGTATCTCCACTTCGGCTATGAGTCGGGGAACGAGCGGGTGCTGAAGCTGATGGACAAGGCCACGACGACGGAGATCATGACGAAGCATTTGGAGCTCACGGCCAAGGCCGGCATCTGGAACCATTGCATGGGCTTCTTTGGCTTTCCCGGTGAAACGAAGGAAGAGGCCTGGTCTTCGGTGGAGTTTCTGGAGCAGAACAAAGACCATGTCCATTCGCTGGCCTTCGGCACCTTCGACCTGGGGCGCCATAACCCTGTGGCGAAGAACCCTGAGAAATGGGGTGTGACCGCCTATAAGAACCCCGAATGGGATTTGGCGCTCGACTATTACTACACGGTGAAGAACGGGATGAGCATCGAAGAGGCGGAGCGGGTCTTCGAGCAATTCGAGCGGAACCATAATCCTGGCTGGGACCTGCGGCTCTTCATCCGCGAATACATCTTCCTCTACATCGCAAAGTTCGGCTTGGAAAAGTTGCGGGATCTGCAGTTCAAGGCGGCGAAGATTCAGGGCGCAGCGCCGACGCTCGCGGGGAAAATGTGACGAGACGTGACGGGTGATGCGTGATGAGTGATGTGAAAGAGATGAATGGGTGCGCGAGTTCCTCCCCTTTGTAAGGGGAGGCTAGGTGGGGTAGAGGCACGGACTCTACCTCCCCTGACCCCTCCTTATAAAGGAGGGGAATGTGGATGATGAAAGAAACCATCAATGAGTAGCTCCGGTCTCGTACAAATCCAAGGTCTGGCGCCGATCAAGCAAGAGGATCGGAAGTCGTCCAAGGTCATGCTGCTGTTCCCACCTGAGTGGGTGCCGACGGCGCCTTATCTGGCCTTGCCTTCGTTGACGGCGGTGCTCCGCGAAGCGGGCCATAGGGTCGTGCAGCGCGACATCAACATCGAGATGTACGACCACTTCTTCACGATGGAGTTCCTGATCTGGGTGAAGGCCCGGTTGGGGATGCAGCTCAAGCCCCTTCAAGACAAAGAGAAGGCCGGGACCCTGACCGAGCAGCAGGCTCATCAGAAATCGGTGGTGGAGCAGGCTTATGCAGTCGATGTGTTCGATCTGGCGGAGCGGGCCGAGGATGCCAAGCTGATCGTGCGGGGCGAGCGGTTCTACCAGGCCGAGAAGCTGGAAGGGGCGCTGAACTGCTTCCGCGAGGTGATGCATTACATTTCCGCCGCCTACTATCCTGCCTCGATCGTGTTCTATCCGATGGAAAGCAACCTGGGCTATCGGCCCGGCGTCTCGAAAGAGGTCTTTGCCTGTCTGGACGATGAACAGGTGAACGTCTATCGGGATATCTGCAACCAGTTGGTCATGCCGGCTGTGGCGAAAGAGAAGCCGGACGTGGTCGGGATCTCGATCGGGACCCAGATGCAGCTGCTGGCCGGCCTGACGTTTTGCAAGATGATCAAGGAGACCTTCCCTCACATCCATGTGGTGGTGGGAGGCAATGTCATCACGAGATTGCAGGAAGAGCTGCCGAATCAGGAGCGGTTTTTCACAGAGCTCTTTGACTCGGCGATCCTCTACGAAGGGGAACATGCGCTGCTCTGGCTGATCGAGGCCTTGAACGGGGAGCGGCCCATCAGTTCCGTGCCCAACTTGATGTATCGCGACGAGTCAGGCCTCCATCGGAATCTGGAAGTCTATACGGAGAAGACGACGGCTCTGCCCCTGCCGGACTTCGAGGGGCTGCCGCTGGAGAAGTACTTCGTGCCGGAGCTGATCATTCCCTACCTCGCAACGCGGGGCTGCTATTGGGGCCGCTGCACGTTCTGCGATCATGGCCAGGGCTACTTCGATCAATATCGCGGGGTGCCGGCCCAGCAAGTGATCGAACAGATCAAGACGCTGCGGGATAAGTACCATTGCACGCACTTCCTCTTTTCCGATGAATCCTATCCGCCGGCCCTGTTCAAGAAGGTGTCGCAGCTCTTAGTCGAGCAGAACGTCGGGATCAAGTGGACGACTCTGATCCGGTTTGAAGAGACCCTGCAGGACCAGGAGATTTGGGACCTGGCTGCGAAGGCCGGCTGCTGCACCCTCTATTATGGGATGGAGTCGGCGACCGAGCGGGTGCTGAACCTCATGGATAAACACGCCAAGAAGAGCGTGATCCAGAATAATCTGCATCAGGCGGCCAAGGCCGGGATCTGGAACCATGTAATGGCCTTCTACGGCTTCCCCGGCGAGACCCGTGATGAAGCGCTGGAGACCCGCCAGTTCGTCATCGACAACCAGCCGGTGATCCATTCGGTGGAGCTGTTCTATTTTGTGGCCTATCGCCATACGCCGATGGTGCGGAATCCGGAGAAGTTCGGCATTACGATCCATAAGCAAGAGGACTACGATCTGCCCCTGGATTATTACTACACGTTGAACGATCCGAGCACCATCTACTGCATGGATGCGATGCAGCTCTGCGAAGAATTCTACAAGAACGACTTCCAGCCCTGGGCTGTGCGGGTGAATAGCCGCGAGCACGTTTTCCTGTATATCTCGAAGTTCGGGACGAACCAGTTGCCGCAGATCTACGCCCAGCAGACGCAGGTCCTTGGCTCGCCGGACGGGGTGTCAGGCCTGGTCACCTGGCCTGTGGCGGTGAGTGAAGGGGAAGATGGCAAAGAGGGGATGAGTCGGGTGGTCAGCCACTCGGTGTCGTGAAGCGTCGTTCGTGAAGCGTGAAGCGCATGCCCGGACTTTTATGCGAGATACGAGATACGCTTCACGAGATACGGTGATCCTCCGACGATTCGTCGGGGACGAGGACGACGGAGAGTAGGGCATAAGCTGCTTCGATGAGTGAGGTCATCTCTTCGGCCTTTTTGTAGGACTGCATGTAGCTCTTGGGGTTGTTGGTCAGATTCGCGTAGCGGGCGGGGTTCCAGGTATGGAGCAGCGCTCGTCTGGTCTGATCGAGGATTTCGGGGGTGATGGGGAGGGTCAGCCCCAGTACCTCCAAGGCATGGTTCACGTCTTCTTGGGTTACCTCGGCCATAGGGCAAGTCTGACAAACGTGGTATAAACCTGTCAAACGATGCCGACGCAACTGCCCATTCTTCAAGCGACTCCCATCTTCACGAACAAAGACTATCGTGAGGTCCTGCGTAAGGAAATGGACGCGGGCAAGATTCCGCTCAGCCTGGGGCGCGATTGCCCGGTGAAGTGCGAGTTCTGCTACGAACTGGACCATTCCTACCGCGAAACGCTCGATCCCCCCAAGACCAGCGACGAGGATTGGAGATACATCCTCGACTACATCAGCAAGAAGCCGACGGACCCGAAGCAGTTCTGGTGTTTGGGCGGCAACGAATATATGGAATGGACCGATCTGTTCCTCCATCCCAAGGCGATGGAGTGGGTCGAGGACTTCCTCACCTATACGGACAAGAGCATCCAGTTCTTTACCGTGGGCTATGTGCATGTGCCGAAGATTCATCAGCTCGTGGCGCAGTTCCCAGGGCGGATCAACTTCGAACTGTCCGTCATCACCCTGAGCGACTATCGCCAGAAGCTCATGCCGCATGCGCCTTCCATCAAACATGTGTTGAAAGTCTTGGATGGGCCGGCGGTCTCTTCGGCCAACTTTTATGCCTTCGATGAGCACACCATGTCGAAGGATGCGGCGTTGATCTCCTCGATCAATAAAGACTGCGTGCTCTGGATGGGGACCCTGACGCCGGTGCGGGGCTTGAAAGAGGAAACGTCCAATCTGATGCGGCAGGGGCGGAAGCATCTGCCGGGGGAAGCGCTGCGGATCTATGAGGCGGGGCTGCCGAACCTCCAGACGATCCATACCGAATCCTATGCGACGGCCTTTCTGAACCGGAA
>JAPLLI010000264.1 GCA_026387615.1 Nitrospirota bacterium | reverse complement strand
CCTTCGTGTTTTTCGCGATACCAGGGCCTTGCTCCTTACCTTGCCTTTCACTTTCTGAACTGGGTAAGATGCCGGGTTTTCTGCTCAAAATGCTTGAAAGGGGTCCTGTGTCACGGGAACTGTCGCTCGCAGAAATCTTTCAGCTGGGGTACTACTGGGAGACCAAGATTCTTTTGACTGCCGTCCGGCTGGATGTGTTTTCCGCCTTGGATGGGAAGCGGCAGACTCTCCCGGAAGTAGCCGGTCGCCTGGGCGCCCATGAGCAGACATTAGGATTATTGCTAAATGCCCTGGTCGCGATGCGACTCTTGGGTAAGGACGGGGATTCGTACGGAAATTCGACCGCCGCTGCCACGCATCTGGTTCGCAATTCGCCCCAATATATCGGTCACTTGCTCCTGTTGCACGAGGCAGAATGGGATAACTGGGGCAAGCTGGAGCAGACGATTCGCACGGGCCAGCGATCGGTCGACCGGCATGTGTTCGAGACAGACCCTGAGTTGGGCAGCAATGTGCTGGCAGTCCTCCATCGGATCGGGCAGCAGAGCGGGCCTGATGTCGCCACACGGCTGCAGTTGAGCGGGCCGGTTCGGCTCTTGGATTTGGGGGGCGGAGCCGGGACCAACGCGATTGCCTTCTGCCAGGCCTATCCTGAGCTGACCGCGACAGTGTTCGATTTGCCTGCAACGCTCCGCCTGACGGAACGAACGGTGAAAGAGGCCGGGTTGGAATCGAGGATCAGCCTGCTCCCAGGCGATTTCAATAAGGATGGGCTTGGCGGACCCTACGATGTGGCCCTCATGTCCGACATCCTGCACTATCAAGACTTTTCGACGAATGCCGCATTGGTGAAGAGGGTGCTGGCCCATTTGGCGCCGGGCGGCCGGCTGGTGATCAAGGATCGATTTTTAAATGAAGCAGGGACCGGTCCTGCCTGGACTACGGCCTTTGCGGTCCATATTCTGGTGAACACGGAACGGGGCGGCTGCTACAAGACGACCGATGCGATGCAGTGGA
Source organism: Nitrospirota bacterium (assembly GCA_026387615.1). Classification (GTDB taxonomy): domain Bacteria; phylum Nitrospirota; class Nitrospiria; order Nitrospirales; family Nitrospiraceae; genus Palsa-1315. Next base: position 9,538 of record JAPLLI010000264.1, on the reverse strand, counting down.
TGAGGGACGCAGGCTTTGCGACCGTGACGGAGTTGGAGCCTGCAGCAGCGGTGCAGGGCGTGAAAGCTCGTGAAGCGTGAAGCGTCTCTCGTGAAGCGCAGGGTGCGAGCGACGAAATACGAGTGACGGGATACGAACAGCAAGGAATTTCATGATCGAATGGCTCAAACAGCCCGGTTTTTTTGGCACCCATGCCACGGTCGGGGCGGATATGAGTCAGCTCATGGCGACATTTTTCACAGGGCTCTTCGTGATCGGCTGGATCCAGGCGCGGCGACGCCGGGCTGATGCCCACCATTGGATGATGCTAGGCGGGATGATCGCCATGGTGGCCTTCTTCATGAGCTACTATTTATTCCGCCAATTGGGCGTGTTGGCCTTTGAGGGGAAGGAAGGATTTGGCGGGTCGCAGGCCCTCTACGATTATGTCTTCATTCCTGTCCTCACGTTACACATCGTGCTGGTCATTCTTGGATTGATCATGGCGATTTACATGATCGTGCTGGGCTTCCGCTCCCAACAAGTCGTCGATGGGGCTAGATCGCTCAAGGAAGCGCTGTTGCTGACGACCTGGAGGAAGGTCGGGCTGGTCTTCGGCAGTCTGACCGCGCTGGTGATGCTCTTGTTTTTCTCGCGCGTCGCGACCGCCGGTTTCTCTATGCGGAAATTCGAAGTCTATCTGAGCCTGTTGTTGCTGATCGCCATTGTGTTCTCGGTCGAGATGACGATTCAGCGGATCTGGCCGAACGGTGCGCGCCGCCATCGGGCGCTCGGCCTGTTCACGATGGTGATCTATTGCGTTCTGTTTCTGACCGGCACCACCACTTATACGATGCTCTATCTTTTGTATCCTGGAAAGATCGGATAAGTGATGGGTGATCTGTGATGCGTGATGAGTGTGCCGTACGGGGATTTCTGATGGATATAGGCTCCGAAACCCATCACCCATCACGCATCACTGATCACGAGGCCCCGTCATGTTGACCTGCGGCTGTGGTCGCTGGATGCATACAGAGGGGATTGAAGAACGGTTCTATGATGATGGGACACCTCAATGGTTCATCAGGACGGAATGCCTGGGCTGCGGTTTGAAGGTCGGCATTGATGCCCCTGCAGGCCAGACCGGCGGGCTCGTCGATCGGATGATGTGGACCGATGATGCATTGCATCGGCTGGATCGCATGCCTCCGTACCTTGCGCCGTTATTCCGTGCGGAGGTCGAGCAGGATGTGCGCACCAGAGGCGAGCGTGTGATCGCCTATGACACGTTGCTCCGACCGAGGACAGGTGAACGGATCGAGTGGGAACCTGAAGCAGAACGTCGCTTAGAGCGGGTGCCGGCGCCGGTCCGTGCCATGGCCCGCATTGAGCTGGAGCGGACCGTGGCAGATCGCGGCGAGACGCTCATCACTGTCGCGCTGATGGAAGAAGTGAAGGCGCGTTACTTTGGAATGGCCTCTAAGAGCAACGCAGAACGCTGAGCGCTGAATGATGAACGACCGGAGGAAATCGTTGGAATTTCTCTCTTTTGCTCATCGTTCATCGCTCCACGTCCATCGTTGAATTTCATATGTTGCATCGAATGGCATTGCGAGTCTTGCCCAGCTTGAGTCTGGCTGTCACGGAAGACTCGGTGCGCAAGCAGAAGCGGATCGTGATGTTTGTGCCGGGGCTGGTGGCCTTTGTGGTCTATCGGCTGGCCAAGCTGTTCCTGCCTCTGTCCGAACCGATCGTCTTGTTGCTGGTCAGTGGGCTGGTCGCGGTGGTCACATCGTTGCTTGCCTATCGCGTCGGTCGCGCCGCTGTTTGGGGGACGATCTTTCGAGAGGACAGGAGCCGTTTGTTGCTCTGGCTTGGAGGCTGGATCGGGTTTGTCTATGGAGTTCAGCTGTCCTTGCTGGTGCTGGCCTTGCTCTGGCTTGTTGGCTATGGCTACCTGCAACATCCGGATGGACCTGCCATGATGGCGATCATTATTTCCTGCACGGCTGTGGCGCGCGATGCTTTTGAGATCGGGCATGTAAGGAAAGTGGCCCTCCTGGGCCGTCCCTTTCCGACGTTTCCCGATGGGCTGGCCCTTCGCACGATGGTCGGCAGCCATGCGGTGGAACTGGCGCCGTGGGTTGCAGTTGGTTTCATCATTGGGGCGTTGGGCGCCTCGCTGGGACAGCTCGTCGAGGCGAGCCAGGGAGCGGCCCTGGTCCAGTTGGCCTCTGTATCGGTGTTGGGGGGGCTGGTCTCTCTCTCTGCCTACTTTGGCGGGCTTCGTCCCAATTCGTCATGGACTCAAGGGCTGTTTCAGACGAAGGCGGGCGAATTGCTGAAATATTGGTGGTGGCCGGGACTCGCCTTTGCTGCGACCTACTATCTAGTGGCGGCCGGGTGTGTGCTGTTCCTCTTGAGGCAGCCTGGCATTTCTACTGTCTATGCGATGGCCAGTGGCGGATTCGTGACCGGCATGATGGCTCTGTATTGTTATTATCTGGGGTTTCGCCGGCAGGTTGAAGAACAGCAGGGACAGACGATGTCGAGCGCCTTGCTTCGTTGTCCCTTCGTCATGGGAATCCTGGGCAAGTCATCTGGCGCAGGCGTCTCCATGACGGCCGGTTCGAAGGTATAAGTCTATGGGTATGAAGAAGCGAACATCCGGCGTTGTGTGGTTTTCTCTCCTCCTATTGGTGGTGTCGGCTGCCGCATGGATTGGCTGGGGTCTTCAGAGTCAGGCCTTTGCCGAGGAGAGCACCGATCTCTATTTCAAAACGCCTGGAACTCCCGTCGGGCCTCCGGCCCCTTCTCCGCAGGAGACTGTCTATTCGCGCATCGGATCGTTCGATAGCCGATTGCTTGTCTGGTTCGTGACGCAGCAACATACCTACTTCGGCGGGTTCGTCCTTGCCCTGCCGATTTTTTGTGTCCTGCTGGAGTTCTTGGGGTTGAGCAGCAGAAAGCCATCGCTGGCCCTTCGCTATGATGGCCTCGCGCGGGATTTATCCAAAGTGGCGCTGCTGGCCCTGTCTGTGACCGCGGTGGTCGGGAGCCTCATGCTGGGGATGTTTATCTGGTTTTATCCCAGCTTCATGAAGTATATGGGCGGGACGTTCAAGTCCTTTATGCCGTTGTATGCGATCGTGTTTGTCGGGGAATCGCTGCTGCTCATCCTCTATTACTACAGCTGGAACCGGTTGGTTGAACCGACGCTGAAGTGGGTCCATGCCTCGATCGGCGTGTTGACCAATCTGTTCGGGGCGGCCCTGCTGTTCCTGGCGAACTCCTGGTCGGCTTTTATCCATTCGGCCCTTTGGAATCCCTTGAATGTCCATCGATTCCTGGCAGACATCATGTCCGGCGGCGCGGTGGTTTTGGCCTATGCCTGCTATCGTTTCTTCACCAGCAAGACCGACGAAGAGCGCGCTTATTTCGACTGGGTGGGCTATGTGTTTCTGTTTGTCACGGTCTGCGCGCTCTTGCCGATGCCCTTTGCCGGCTATTGGCTGATGAGGTCGGTTTATGCCTTCAGTCAGAGCATGGGCGTGACGATGATGGGCGGCCTGCTTACCTGGCTCTTCGTGGTCCAGGCCCTCTTGATCGGCGCCCTCTTCCTTGGGGTCAACTACTACCTCTGGCAGAGTATGGCGCGTCTTCGAGGAGGGGAGCGGTATCAGCCCTACTATCAGTCGCTGCTGGCGGTGCTGATGTTGGCCCTCTTCATTTGGCTGACGCCGCACACCGTCATGATGTCGGGCAGTGAAGTGAAGGCGATGGGCGGTTCGTCGCATCCCGTGGTCGGCAACTATGGCGTGATGTCGGCGAAGAACGGCGCGGTCAATATCTTGATCCTCGTGACCACCCTGAGTTTCATCTATTACCGGCGCGCCAATCGCACGATGGTCGTGTCCTGGGTCAAGCAGGGGAACCTCCTTATCGGGGCCCTGTTCCTGCTTGGCTCTATCAATATTATTTACCTTTCGGTCTATGGATTCTATTTGCCGGCGAAGCTCCGCGTCGGACTGTCGTCGCCGCAGGCTGTGACGAGCTTGACTGTGCTGGTGGTCGGGCTGGTGATCAATCGCATGATGCTGAAGGGGGCGCTTGTTCATGGGCCGGTCCAATGGGGGAAGATTTCGGTTAGGGGCATGGTGGGCCTCTTCGGCTTGGCTGCCGCCTTCTCCTGGGTCATGGGTCTCATGGGCTATATCCGTTCCTCCGGGCGGTTGGCCTGGCATGTGAGTGAGGTGATGGCCGATGTGTCTCCCTGGGCCTTTACGCCGGACTTTGCCTTTGCGGCGAAGATGGTGACCCTCAACATGGTGGTCTTTTGGGGGGCGGTGTTTGCGCTTTTCTGGATGTGTCAGCGCGATCAGTTGCCGGTGATGGGGGAAGAGTTGGCCGAGGGGGCTGCGTCGGTCCTGGCTCCGTCATCGTCGCAAGAGGCCTGAACAGCGAAAGGATTGGAGTATGAATCGAGGGGTGATGATCCAGAGATATCTCGCAGTCTGGCTGGTGCTCTGTGCAAGTTTCATGATGCAGGGCGCGATCTCGGCGCAAAGCCCATCCTTGGTCTTGGAGGATTTTCAGGCGAAAGATCCGGACGGGTTCCCCTTGAATTGGGACCATGAAAACCAACGGAGCCATTCCAAGGGGCGTGATGCCTATAAGATTCAGGCTGAAAACGGCGTAAGTTTTCTGGCGGCGAAGGATGCGGGGCAGCGGATCAAGAAAAAGAAGATCGAGTGGGACCCGAAGGCCTTCCCCGTCCTCACCTGGCGTTGGCGATTGAATAAGGCCGCGACGGGCACGGAGCCGATCGCGGCGATCTATGCCTCGCTGGATACGGATTTGATGTTCATCCCTGTCTTCACGAAGTATATCTGGAGCGCCACCAAGCCTGAAGGGGTATTGAGCGAGGGGGGCATGTTTAGCGGCGCGGAGATCGTGGTCCAGAGCGGCACCAAGGATGTAGGGCAATGGGTTGAAGAGCGCGTCAATGTCTACGAGGATTTCAAGCGGATCCACAAGCATGAACCGGCTGCTAAGGCCTGGGGCATTTCGATCATCGCCGGGCCTGGCGTCGAAATCGATTTTGGGCCGCTGGTGGCCAGCGCAGGACGTTAGAACCATGGAGCGTAGGTAGCATGGCCGAGCCTGGCACAGAGCAAGATTGGTCGATGAAGGTGCCTGATATCCTGTTCGGCGTGGCCGTGATGGGGACGGTCGGGACGCTCATCGGGGCCATCATGGGCGGCGGCATCCTGCCGGTTGCGAGCGGGGCGGGACTCCTGCTCGGCGGGGTCATTGGCCTGATGGGTGGACGACGTTTTCTGGTGAGTATTTTAGTGGGCACGGTGCTGGGCGGACTATTGGCCTGGTTCATTGCCGGGCCGGAGCGAATATCCGTGGGCGCCGGGGCCGGCGCTGCCATGGGTGGATTTCTCGGAGTGCAGATCTCCATGTTGCTGGATATGCGCGCGGCCAAGAAGGCCGAATCTGAACCGGCTGATTCCTCTGTGTCACGCACAACTGAAGGAGCCTGAGACGCGATGGAGAATAAGAAGGTCCTCATTGGCTCGATCATTTTTGTCTTTGCGTCGTTCTTCCTGCTGATCGGTTTGCTGGTCTATGAGTCGTACAAGACGAAGAAGATGAAGGAATTGGTCCTGTCGATCAAGAGTGAGACCCGCCTTGCGCCGAGCGCCGTTCCTTCGCAGGATTACTCCATGTATAAAACGAAGATTGGCGACGACGGCCGCGAGATGGTGCAGGTCCCTGAAGGGCCGTTCATCATGGGCAGCAAGGATGGCGATCCGGACGAAGCGCCGGAGCGGCAAGTGTTTCTCAAGGTCTTCTACCTCGACAAGAAAGAGGTCTCGCAAGAGGAATATGCCCGGTTTGCCAAAATGACGAAGCGGCCGCTGCCCAAGATCGAAGTGTTTGAAGATGATCAATCCAAGCTGCTGAAGCCGGAGTTCGCGGCGATGAGCGTCACGTGGGACGAGGCGGGGGCCTATTGCAAATGGGCGGGCAAGCGCCTTCCTACAGAAGCGGAATGGGAAAAAGCCGGCCGTGGCGAGGGGAAGAGGAAATATGCCTGGGGCGACACCTTTATGAGCGGTCGCGCCAATGCCAATGTGGACGGGAGCGAAGATGGGTATCGGTATCTCGCGCCTCCCTGGTCGTTCGAGGCCGGGCGAAGCCCCTATGGGATCTATGACATGACCGGGAATGTCGCGGAATGGGTTGCGGATTCCTACGACGAGCATTATTACCAGAAAGCGCCCTATCGTGATCCGAAGGGGCCTGAGGTCGCAGAGGATTTGAAAGTTGTGCGCGGAGGCTCGTGGCGAGAGACCGAGCATAACGCGCGATTGTCCAAGCGATTTGCTGCGAAACATTGGCGGGCGGATATTACCATCGGTTTCCGTTGTGCTAGCGATATGGAGGTTGGAGATAGCCCCGCGGCGCCATAACAGACATGCTCGAAACCAAATTCAAGGTCCTATTTCTTTTTGTCCTCCTCGTGTTTGCCTCGCTTCCCATCATGGCAATCATCCGCGGCACCACGCTGACGCCGTTTGAGGGGGCTCCTGCTGATTCGACCGATGCAACCCCATCAGAGCCGCTCGACTCCTCTCAGGTTGCTCGTGAAGAGCCGGTCCAGGAAGACATGATTTCGATTCCGGCAGGACCATTCATCCGCGGGACCGATCATGACGGATTCGATGAGCGGCCGCAGCGCACGTTGTCGCTTGATGCCTTCGCGATCGATCGGTACGAAGTAACCAACTTTCAGTATCGGCAGTTTGTGGAGGCGACAGGCCATCGTAAGTCCGGCCCCCCGTCTCGGTACGCGAAGAATATGAGCAGGATGCGCGGCGTCAATCAGCCGGTGGTCTATGTGTCCTGGGAGGATGCGGAGGCCTATTGTCAGTGGAAGGGGAGGCGGCTTCCCACTGAAGCGGAGTGGGAGAAGGCCATGCGAGGAACCGATGGTCGTCTCTGGCCCTGGGGAAATGTGGAGCAGCCAGGCGGAGCAAATTGGGCCAGAGTGCAGGACGGCCATGAGGTTGCCGCATCTGTCGGCGTCGTTTCAACCGATACGAGTCCCTACGGTGTCATGGATGGAGCCGGTAATGTGATGGAGTGGGTGGCTGACTGGTATGCGGAAAGTTATTTCACCGAGGCATCCGAGCAAAATCCTCAGGGTCCTGATTCCGGTACCTATCGGGTGCTTCGAGGCGGGGGGTATGCGACAACAGGGGCCGATATTCGCATCACCAGCCGGAGCAAAATGGTCCCCGACTTTCGCGATGAAACGATCGGGTTCCGCTGTGCGGTTTCTGGCGTGAAATGAGAACGGAATTGAAGCGGGAAATCTTAATAAATCTACAAGAAATCAAAGTAATAGAGAATCAGGAACACGGCCAAAATTATATTGACAACCATTCCAGCCAAAACTATAATGTCGAACACCAAAATTATATTGACAACCATTCCAGCCAAAACTATAATGTCGAACACTTTTGAGTTTGTAATCATCGATTTTCCCCTGATTTTTCGTGTGCGGCAAAGAATTTTGAATAACATTATGAGTATCTGTGTGTCAAGAAATTCGCTGATACGATCCAGGTAGTTATTTTTTCCATCAGGAGAAGGAGATACGATGGCAACGGCAACGGTGGATAGCGAGTTGAAGGTCAGCGTCGGCAAGATGATTTTTTACATCACGTGCGCGGCAGGAATCTGGTTTTTTTATTGGTTCGCAGGAATTCAGTGCCCCTGCTAAATGAGGGCCGCTGTCTTTCTGTGATTTCTTGAACGTCTGCAAGTATGTGAGGAGGGTGTCTGATGGGCCAGACAATTGTCTATGTAGCCATATCGCTGGTAATTTGCGTTGCCTATTTCGTGGGAGTTGATCATTTTTTGATGGATTCGCAGGGACTGGACTTCTGGTATCTGTTCCGGAGGTAGGCCTTGAGGGTCGTTTGGGGTTGAGTTGAGTTTGCGGGGATCGCGATGAGTCTTTTTCGGAATGCATTAAGGAGGTATCCCATGGGTTTAGTAGCCGGGAAGAAGTTGTTCTCAATCATGGCGCTGGGCGCGATGATTGGCCTTCTCCTGCTCCCCATCGCCGTATCGCTTCCGTCGCTGGCTATGGGCGCGGACGCGCCTGACGCGGTGAAGAAGGAGGGTGAGGCGAAGGTTGAGAAGGGGAGAGACGTCTATTACAAGACGGAAGGTATCGTGGTTGGTGCCCCTGCTCCGAAGACCGTCGATGGTCCTCGGGATTATCCGCGGTACAACTTCGAGAGCCGCGTGTTGCTCTGGTTCGCGAACCAGCAGCACCTCTATTACGGAAGTTTCGTGCTTGCGGTTCCGATTTTCTGCATGGTCATTGAGTTCATGGGGGTGGTGACGAAGGATAAAGCGATGGCGAAGCGGTATGACCAGCTCGCCTATGACTTCATCAAGATCAGCTTGACGGCCTATTCGCTGACCGCCATCCTGGGCGGTATCCTGATCTTCACCTTCCTGACGCTCTACCCTGCATTCTTCGGCTACTTATCCAGTATCTTCCGCCCGGTCATGCATATCTATGCATTGATGTTTGTGGCGGAGAGCGGAACCCTCTACATTTATTACTACGGCTGGGACAAGATGAGGGAAGGGTTCCTCAAGTGGATTCACTTGAGCCTGTCCGTGATCTTGAACGTGATCGGCACCCTGCTCATGTTCCTGGCCAACTCCTGGATCGGCTTCATGATGTCGCCGGCCGGCGTCGATGAGCAAGGCCGGTATCTCGGGAATATCTGGCACGTCATCCATACCGCGCTCTGGAATCCGCTCAATCTGCATCGCATTTTGGGTAACATGGCGTTCGGCGGCGGTGTCGTGGCGGCCTACGCGGCGTACAAGTTCTTGGCCTCCAAGACGGATGAGGATCGCGCGCACTACGATTGGATGGGTTATATCGCCATGGCGCTCGGCGTGGCTTTCTTGATCCCCTTGCCATTCGCCGGTTACTGGCTGATGCGCGAAGTGTATGCCTATCGTCAACAGATGGGGATTACGCTCATGGGCGGTCTCCTGGCGTGGCTCTTCATCATTCAAGCCACCATGATCGGTATTCTCTTCTTGAGCACCAATTACTATCTCTGGCAGGCGCTCGGTCGGATGCGCGGTGCGGAGAAGTATCAACGGTACATTAAGTATCTCGTGTTCGTGCTTTGCTGCGGCTACCTGGTGTTCATTACCCCCCACACGATCGTCATGACTCCGGCTGAGCTCAAGGCGATGGGCGGGCAGCAGCATCCTGTGCTGGGTAACTATGGCGTCATGTCGGCCAAGAATGGTGGTATCAACGTCATTATCACCACTACCATTCTCAGCTTCGTCTGGTACATGCGAGGCAATAAGGTCTCGACGGTATCCTGGTCGAAGTTCGGCAATATTTTCATGGGCATCTTCTTCGGTTGCGCCTACTTTAATATTATCGGGCTCGCTGTCATGGGATATTACATCCCAGCCAATGTGCGGGTCGGTT
>JAPLLI010000116.1 GCA_026387615.1 Nitrospirota bacterium | reverse complement strand
AGTGACGCTCAACAAGCCCGCTCAGTTCTTCTCATCGGACGATTTTAGGGTTAACATGAGGATCGGAGTCATCCTGACTACCGATATCGTGCGGAATTCCTGAACCGGATCGAGCCGTCCCTCTCCGGCCTGTTCCGGTCTGTGACAGGCCGAATCCTATGCCAACCGGATCGCCACGGACATACACCCTGGAGCGCTGCGCGCGAGACCAGGGGCTCACCCTCAGCCTCGCGCCCTTCCCGCTTGTCTCACGCATCCGACATCTGACGTTTCACGTTTTACCGTTTACGTGTCACGTCTCCTAGAATTCTTCGAACTCGCTATCTTTGCTCAGGCGATTCTAGCCATTCCCTGCCGCAACCGGCTCTGACTTGGCTGCCGCCCTCATGGGCTCCATCGGCTTCTTGAGCATCGGTTTCTTCGCCAGCCCGGACACGAAGGCGCCTGGCTTGTGCGATACCGCACCGGGCCTCGCATGGCTCGCCGAATTGCCGCCCTCCATCTTGAACGACGCAACCTGGCGCATCAGTTCCCCGGCCTGTTCCTTCATGGACTGGCTGGCGCTGGTCGCCTCTTCCACGAGCGCCGCATTCTGCTGCGTCGTCTCGTCCATCTGCATGATCGCCTTGTTCACCTGGTCGATTCCGCTGGCCTGCTCCTGCGAGGCCGCCGTGATTTCCGCGATAATGTCGGTCACCCGCTTCACCGAGCCCACGATCTCCGTCAGCGTCTTGCCGGATTGATCGACCAGCTTGCTCCCGTCCGTGACTCGCTGCACGGACTCGTTGATCAGGCCCTTGATCTCCTTGGCTGCGGTCGCCGACCGCTGCGCCAGGTTCCGCACCTCGGCCGCCACCACGGCAAAGCCGCGCCCATGTTCCCCGGCTCGGGCCGCTTCCACCGCCGCATTCAAGGCCAGGAGGTTCGTCTGGAAGGCGATCTCGTCGATCACCGTGATGATGTCGGCAATCTTCTTGCTGCTCTTATTGATTTCGTCCATCGCATCGATCGCTTGCGTCGTGACCGAGCCACCCTTCTCGGCGACGTCGCGGGCCGCAATGGCCAGCTGATTCGCCTGCTTGGCATTATCGGCGTTCTGCTTCACCGTGCTGGTCATCTCCTCCATGGCCGAGGAGGTCTCCTCCAGCGAGGAGGCCTGTTCGCTCGTCCGCTGCGACAGATCCTCGTTGCCCTTTGTGATCTGCTCCGCACCGGTGCTCACGCTTTCAGCGGCGGTCCGCACAGTCGTGAGCGTCGTCGTCAGATTCTTCAGCGCCCGATTGATGCTGTCCTTAAGCTTCTCCAATTCGCCCTGGTAGGTCCCGGCCATCGGCTGTGTCAGATCGCCCTCGGCCAAAGCGCCCAACACCTGTTGCGCCTCTCCGACCAATTGCTCCTGCTCCATTTGCGCCTTTTTCTGCGCCGTAATGTCCGTCGCAAACTTCACCACTTTATACACTTTGCCATTGGCATCCACGATCGGGTTGTAGGAGGCTTGGATCCAGATCTCTTTGCCGCCCTTGCCAATCCGCTTATAGGCACCCGCATCGAACTCGCCACGATTGAGCTTCTGCCAGAAGGCCACATACTCGCCAGTACTGACATAGGCCGGATCGCAAAACATGCGATGATGCTGCCCCTTGATATCCTGAAGCGTATAGCCCAAGCACTCCAAAAAGTTTTCATTGGCCGTAATGACGGTCCCGTCTAAATTGAACTCGATGGCCGCCTGCGCCTTGTTGATCGCGTTGATCTTGCCTTCGACTTCGGCGGACTGATTTTTCTGCGCCGTGATATCCGTCGCGAACTTCATCACCTTGTAGGCTTTGCCGTTCACATCCAGGATCGGGTTGTAGGAAGCCTGTATCCAAACCTCTTTGCCGCCCTTGCCGATGCGGCGATAGACTCCCGCGTCGAACTCGCCACGATTGAGCTTCTGCCAGAAAGCCTGGTAGTCGCCGGTCGCAGCATAGGCCGGATCGCAGAACATGCGGTGATGATGGCCCTGGATCTCCGGGAGCTGATAGCCCAGGCAGTTCAGGAAATTGTCGTTGGCGACAATCACCGTCCCATCCATATTGAACTCGATGACGGCCTGCGCCTTGCCGATGGCATTCGTCACCCCTTTGATCTCGGCCGCCGCCTCCTGGGCTGCCGCCGCCATCTCCTGCTGTTTCGCCGAGGCCGCCTGAAGATTCTCCCCCATGTTATTGAATGCCAACGCCAAGGTGCCCACTTCGTCCGCTGTCGTCACCGCCGACCGGGCCGTGAGATCGCCACGACCGAGGCCCTCGGCCGCCGTAATCACGTCGGCGAGATTGCGGACCAGGAACCGGGCGATCAGCCAGCCGAACAAGAGCCCCAGCCCGATCCCGACGGAGGTGAGGACGATCATGGCCGTCTTCGTCTCCTCTGCCGTGACGATCGAGTTCTCGTACTGGCCCTTGGCCACTTTCGTCTTTACATCGATCACCGCATTGATGGCCTCCACGGAGGCCTTGAACTTGACAGCCCCTTCCCCCTTCATCGCGGCAATCGCCGCGCCTTGATCGCCGGCCTTCACATGGGCAAGGATGGTGCTTTCGCGGAAGGTCCGATAGTCGTGATAGACCTTGACGAACTCGTCCGCAGCTTTGCGCACTTCTTCCGCTTTGATCGTCGGCAGGAAGGCGGCAATTTTCTCGTCGATCTGTCTGGTGAAATCCTGTACGCGCCCGATGGCCGCGTCGCGATCCTCCGCCGACTTGGTCAGCACCGCCGTGACCGTATTGGCGCGAGTCTGATGGACCAAACCACGGATTTGCGTGAGCGTCATGAGCGGATTGAGCTGCACCGCATAGATATTCTCGATATTCTCCCGCATCTTCATGTTATTGACCAGGCAAAATACGGCGATCCCGGCCATGATGAGGCCGCTGATGCCGAAGCCCGTCATGAGTTTCGTGACGGTCTTTTGATTGCCAAACCACGTAAACATGCCTGCGCTCCTTTGTCCGGATGCATTCGATGATAATGTAACTGTCGATCGCTGTGGCGCGGCACCGGGACGGCGAGCGCCGCCGATCTGCCGTTCCGCACCCTGCAACATGAGGGTCTTGATCGCGCCGTAGGCCTCGGTCCAGGCCTGCTTGACCGGCGGCGTCCAGGCGGCGCCGGCGAATTCGCCCAGGACCGCAAGCAGGTTCTCTCCCACCGCGTCGTAATGGGCGGGCAGCGCGCCATACGCCACATGGCGGGCGCCCATGGCCTGAAGGGCGTCGGTCAGTTTGTCGGGACGGCGAAGGTTCTGGATGACCAGGACGAGCGAGGCCAGGAGTTTTTTCTTCTGGTCCGCCATCGAAGCATGTTTGAAGAGGGGTTTGACGGAGGGATACTTCTGGAAGAGCCGCTCATAGAAGCGGCTGACCAGCGCATCCGCTTGTGGCGCGACCAGATTGAAGCTCTGTTCCAATAGATCGACGTTCAGGCCCATGACTTCCTCCCTGAGAGAAGTGCCGCGTCTTGCGCCCCTGGTGCGCGCACGACCTGGCACTCTTCGATACGAACGCTGTGCCCCGCGACGAGCGCGGGGCGCGAAATGTCTCCGTTAAACCGTGGCCGCCACGGTCTCCGCGAGGGCCGGATCGATGAGCAGCCGGTCGATGTCGAGCAGCGAGATCAGCTTGTCCCCGGACTTGCCGATGCCGCTCAAGACGCTCACGTCCACTCTGCTGCCGAACTCCGGCGGCGCTTGAATATCCTTCTTGCTGATATTGAGGACATCCGACACGGAATCCACCACCAGCCCCATGATGCGATCCCGCACCACGACGACGACGATGACGGTGAACATCGTGTAATCGATCGTCGGCATGCCGAAAGTGGTGCGGAGTTCGACGATCGGCACAATGGTGCCACGGAGGTTCAGCACCCCCTTGATGTAGTCGGGCGTGTTGGGGATCTTCGTCACGGTCGTATAGCCCTTGATCTCCTGCACCCGCAGAATATCGACGCCGTAAAACTCTTCGCCGAGCTGAAAGGTCAAAAACTGATTCCCGTCCGTGTCGATTCCGATCTGCTGCGCGGATTCTTTCGTAGCTGTCTCAAGTGCCGTGGCCATAATGTCCCCCTCCTTAAAATAACGATACGTGATGGGTGATGAGTGACCGGTGATGCGTGAATCAATCCGAATGTCGGACACTCTCGTGTCCGACATTCATCACTCTTCACCCATCACACATCACATTCCCGTTACACTGTCACCGGCTGTCCATGTCTCGCCAACTCCAAGAGGCCCCGGACATCCAGGATGAAGCCGACGGTGCCGTCGCCCAGAATCGTCGCGCCCGCGATCCCTTCGATCTTGCGGAAGTTCTGCTCCATGCTCTTAATAACCACTTGCTGCTGCCCGAGGATTTCATCCACCATCACCGCCACACGCTCCCCTTCCGTTTCCAGGATCAGGAGAATGGCCTTGGCCGGATCCTTGTGCTCCGGCTGCAGATCGAACACCTCGTAGAGGCGCATCATCGGATGGTAGGTGCCCCGGACATTCATCAATTCGCCTTTGCCCACGACGGTCTTCACCGTGTCGGCCTTCGGCTGAATGGATTCCACGATCGAAAGCATGGGCAGAATGTAGGTTTCGTGACCGACGCGGATCGTCATGCCCTCGATGATGGCCAGGGTCAGCGGCAACTTGAGCGTAAAGGTCGTGCCCTTGCCGATCGCCGTCTTGATGCTGACCATCCCGCCCAGCGCTTCAATGTTACGCTTCACCACGTCCATGCCGACGCCGCGGCCCG
>JAPLLI010000168.1 GCA_026387615.1 Nitrospirota bacterium | reverse complement strand
CTATGAGGAAAAGGTAAACCTGTGCATCTATCAGAGTAATCCTCCTCGATGTAAACACACATTTCTTCCCAAGCCTCGGACAGTGCCGCGATCTAATGAATGGTATATATATTAGCCATTATATGTACAAATGTACAGCATCGTGACGGAAAACGGAAACAGTATCGGAACTACCTAGCTAACAGAACCATGTCCCTCAGTATCAGAATCTCGCCCATAAGCGGCGTACTGCACTTCCAGAAATTGCCCGCCTTCGCCGAAACCACCTTCGCCCGCCAGTCCCAAACGAAACCCATCGACAGCGCTCATGGTGCCACGCGCCGAACCCGCTGGAGGGGACGCATTATCAAACAGACCCTCGTGGTTGCTCAAAGGCAGTTGCGGGGTACGCCGGTCAGAATGATATGCGCCACCTACGGTGGGACGGAACGAACGGTAGCTAGGGGCGCGCTGAAGGCGCTGGGCACTGTCAGAAGGGCCTGACGCTGCCTCTTGAGCCATGGAATGAAGCGCATCCTCGCTGTAGGCCTGTCTCATGGCCGCGGGATCTAGGCGCATGATGAGCCGAAGATTGTCGTCGTGGGCCTCGGCGACTGCGCGAGCAAGTTGAACACCTATATGTTGAATCGCTAGCCACTTGAACCGGGAGCGGGTGTTGGAGGCACGAGAGTATTTGGGCCCTGCGCGTTTGGGGCCAAAGCGTGCGTCGACGATGTAATCCAAGAACTCGATGGCGCCATCCCCCCATGTCCCAAGATCTTCCACACAGACACCGACAACAGAGCCGGACCCAGACTTTTCGACGACTTTTCCGTAGCGTGTGATCTTCCCAGACTCCTCGGTCCTTGCTGCTTTGCCAGCAAGTTCACAGCCGTTGCGAACGCCCTTACGCGGCCCGTGCGGTACGTACGTGAGGTCGCTCATCGCTGTGCCAACGGTGACATCGCCCAGCTTTCGTGTAAGGTCAGCGGAGTAGTTAGTCAAGATAATGTCCATGCGCATGCCGGAACCAGCTACAAAGTGTTCCTCCGTCCGCTGAATAAGTCCCTTGACCTCCGCTGCTATGCGCGAGAACCCGCGGAGCAAGGCTGTGTGCATGATGTGCTGTACACTGCGGCCGCAGTGGCAAAAGTGGTGGCCCAAGTCGTCCTCGAGGTCGGCTTCCATTTCGTGGAGCGGGCAAGTGTTACGCGTGGCGCGGTCTCGTAAGTTGGGCGGTCGTAGGCCGAGACGAAAGCATGTAAGCAGGTTAATGGCACGGTCATTAATCGTGTTTTCGCTTGCACCGTTAGGGTGGGATCTGCACGGTGGGTCTGGCAGCGCCGTGAACGCTGAGTGTGCGTATCTTCCCGAAACCGCGATGAATCTATACCACCTCCGTAGGCGGTATCGCTTGACCGAATCGTCGGCGGCCATCTCTACAGCATCGCACGCATCGTCGAGTAGCGAAGTCACGTGCTTGTCCTGAACCTTGCACATGAGTCGCCGCTGAAGGTTCCTGCCGAATTCCGCCAACGGCTGATAGTCATCGTCGTCTTTTGATGCGGTTAGTTGAGACAGACGGGCCATGGACTCCAGACAGCAGAGGCCGCTGTGGTCGCTATGAGGAAAAGGTAAACCTGTGCATCTATCAGAGTAATCCTCCTCGATGTAAACACACATTTCTTCCCAAGCCTCGGACAGTGCCGCGATCTGGGGGGTGCGCATCGTGGCCGGCCTGTCGTATTCTATGCGCATCAAAGGAAAGTCGTTGAGCACGTCTTGTTCAATAAGCGTGGCCCAGCTCGCCACGTAGGCCGCTTCGCGCTTCAGCCAGGAGTTTCCGATGCTAAGGCCCCCATCTTTGCGCCTCAGTTGCGCCTGTCTCCAGGCCCAATCCGCCGGGGAGGCGTCGGCCCCGTAGGTGGGAACGTGTGGTGTTTCGCCCATCACCTGTTGAGCCCAATGCGAGTCAATGGCGGGCCATGAACCGGTCTCTGTGATGGGCCCCAGGGCCTGCGCGGTCTGGTCCGCAGTAAGGTGGCCCGTGACGTGGCCAGTAGCGGTCCACATGTCGTGGTCGTGTTGACGAGACATAGATTCGCACGAAACAGGTGTCATGGTGCGCTGCAGATGGTTGATGCGGGTGCTGAGCGAGGCGGCGATGACGTGTTGGCTGGCTTGTGCGCTGCCAATGATTGGCAAGGCCCTGGCCACCACGCGGTGGACTGACACCAAGTTGCGACACTGTTCCTGTACCCATTCTGCTGCACCTATAGGAGTGCCAAAGATCGAAACCCCCTTGGTGTACGGCAAAGGCTTGGCAAAACCAAGGTACTCCGTGCGGATGGGGAGTCCCGTGGTGGGGTCGACGGCGTCTTGCTTCAGGACTCCGGCCGCGCGAGCGTATACAAACGACTTTTCCGCTTCGACTTGAAGGCCTGCTTTGGCCGCAAGCTCAACGTATAACGCGTGCGCATTCTGGCAGTCCACCGGCGTGCCGATAAGTGCAAGGTCGTCGTGGCCTGCGATGATAACGACATCGGGGAAGGCGGCTCGCAGTTGATTCAGCACTGGCTGGAGGGCTAAGGCGAACAGGGCACTGCTCAGGGGGTCGCCTTGTTGCACGCCTCGAAGGCTTTCCAGCCAGGTACTGTCGCTAGTCCACAGGTAGGGCGGCAGGCCTCCATAGCAGCTGAAGACCAAGCGGGCTACCTCTGGGACGTGCTCGAGCGTTTCCGCCAAGATCAGGCTCCGCATGATGGAATTAAAAGCGTTCTTGACGTCAATTTTCGTGACGCAAAAGGTGGGATGCGCTTCGAGGAGTACACCAACGATGTGAGCCAGTTGTTCAGGACCGCCGGAGATTCCCACACCTCGCTGCATCGGTGCAAGGCGCCGGGCGAGCTTCTCGATAATCATAGCCAAGGCGCACTTGGCCGCGAGGCGACGCAGTATTTCGCCTATAGCAATGGGTCGCGGCTTGCCATTGTCTTTGGTGAGAGCCATTAATTTGGCTGAAGCCAGGACTTGTGCTATGGAAGGCGGTACTTGACCGAGCAGCAAGATGTTGACCAGATCTGTCAGGGAACTGAGCCCCTCGGACTCCTCATCGTCGTCGTCGACGAAGCACACCGACCGCAGGGCCAAGAGGGGGAGACCACTGGGCCCGCTGGCGGTCGAGCGTCGAAAGCTGCGTAGTTGTCTGTCGACAAGGGATGGCGTGGCCAAGCTAGTTTCGTTGAAGGGTGGTAGGCCAGCGGAAGGAACGGGTGGTTCGCCTGGGACGGCTGCTGGGTGGAGATCTTGTAAGGCCTTCAGCAGGTCGTCGTTCACCTGCATCACTCGCCCGGAGCGAGTGGGTGTGGGGCCGGTGTCATGGGCCATGGCGCTCAAAGCCTCTAGCGGAGCGTTGGCACGCGAGATTTCGTTGTTGGAAATCGCCTTCAGGGCACGAACAATTAGCTTGTTTCGCGCGTCAGCCGGGGAATCTTCGGCTTTCGGGCCCCTTTTTACCGGAACGGATCGCTTGGCAATCATATCCTTGATGCGACTCTGCAAGCCTTCTGGAGATATACCGTGCGTGCGACGCAACCTAGTGAGGATATATTCGCCTCTCGCGCGTCGGGCATCTTTATTTTTGCGCTGGGCAGATTGAGCCACGTGGCGCCCCGTTCTGGCAAGGCGATGTGAGCTATCACGCCAAGTAGTTTCCATGCGTTCTCTCGCAGCGCCATGTCGCGGCTACCGGCTGTGGACTTGATGTGCATGACGATTGCCTTCGGCATGCCACTGAAAAGTGCCTTCGCAATGTCGTTGTCAAGACGGTCATTGAAGATTTCGCCTGGAAGCCCGAAGCAGTCCTCCGGGGAGAACTCGCCCAAGGCCGAGGCCAGGTCGGCCACGCGGTCACCGAAATGGAGCGTTGGGGTTGTTCTTGCGAGGAGCCCTGCCTCACCTGGCTCCACGTCATCATCCATGGAGGTAGCCTCTATTGGCTGCGGTGGTCCACTCAACGCGCGCCTGGCGGCCGGGGCGACCTGGCCTGCGCGTGCCACTCCGAGGCCTGGGCGGTCGCTGCTAATGCAAATGAACGCATGCTGCTGCATCGACGTGTTCATGTATAGTTGATTGCATTTTGGGCAGGCTGATAC
>JAPLLI010000278.1 GCA_026387615.1 Nitrospirota bacterium | reverse complement strand
GGCCACGTATTTGGCGTAGGAGAGATAGATCATCGCGCTGTCTCTCATGGCCTTGGATCCTTGCGATAAACGGAAGACTTGCTCCGGACTGTTGGCTGGAGTCGCACCCATCGTCTCCACATGATTCTGGAGAAGTAGGGTAAACCGCTCCATCGAATTCTCAACTTCTTTGTAGGCTAATAAAATTGCGTCTGTCATGGTTGTCCTCCTAATCACCATCAGCTTACACTATGCCCATGCAACCCTTCAACGAGCAGAAGCCCTCAAGTTTGTCACCGCAGGTTATGAGAAGCCTGGCCAAGGTTTCGTCTGAACGGGAGCTTCGTGGTGAAGCCCTGGCACGGGCCGTCGCAGATCTTTCCCGTCTTTTTACGACGGCACGGGCGACCTTGCCGGCACGGTACCTGGACGATCCAGCCCATGCTGCAGCCTATCGATCCTATTTCCTTCCTGTGAATCTTTCCAAGATTCAGGTCCTCCTGGACGAACTGCCGAGCGATAGTTGCACGGGAGCGCCGGATCGCCCCATGGCGGTGCTGGACCTTGGTTGCGGCCCTGGCACTGGGGCTGTGGCTGTGCTGGATTGGCTCTGGCATCGCAGTCCTGAGCGAGCAACGTCTCTGTCAGTTTTGGCGGCCGATACCTCCCTTGCGCCATTGCAGGACTGCAAGAGGCTGTGGGATGCCTATTGTCAGGAGATTGGAATAGCCAATGCCGGCCTCCGCTGCATCACGGGTAATCTGGAACATCCGCTCAAGGGCGATCTTGGCAAGCAGATTGTACGGGGCGGACCTTACGACCTTATTATCCTGGCGAATTGTCTCAATGAGCTGTGCTCTGCTGCGACCGATCCCTCAGCAGAGCGAGCCACGATTGTTGGGCAGCTTGTGCCATTTCTCGCACCGCACGGCACCATCATGATCGTCGAACCAGCCTTGCGACAGACAGCTCGCGCACTGCATCAGGTCCGGAATCACTTGCTTAAGCAGGGCCTCTGTACGGTCTATAGCCCTTGCCTGCACGAGGGCGCCTGTCCTGCTCTAGACCATCCGGACGATTGGTGTCATGAGGAGCGACCCTGGGAAACGCCTCCGGCCATTGCCGCGATCGATCAAGAGGTGGGGTTCATTAAAGACGCGTTGAAGTTTTCCTATTTGTTGTTGCGCACAGACGGCCGCACGATTGTGCCGAGGAGCCCGCAGATTTTCAGAGTAGTGAGCGAACTGCGAGAATTAAAGGGCGATACCAGGGCCTGGCTGTGCAACGAGCTGGGCCGGTCGGAGGTTGGGCGGCTCGATCGAGCATCGTCTGCGAGCAATGCAGCATTGAATGTTTGTCATCGCGGGGCGATCATTCGGCTCGATGGGATGAAGCGGAAAGACGGGGCAACGTTGGGACGGATACCGGCAGAGGGAACAGTGGAGATGATCCGGCCTGCTTAATCTCAGCTAATCCGCTTCCGGTTCCGAGTTCCCGTGCCGATGCGAGACCCGGTCTTCGTCGAACATCTCGGCCATCTCCGCAGCGATCATGTCGCGGTCGTTGGGCACGGATACGAGCGGAATTTCTTTTCTCGTTTTCGGCGCGCTCTCGGCTGCGGGAGATTCCGGGGCCTTGGCTGGAGTTTTTGGTGTGTCAGTCATAAGTAAAGTATACACGAGGATGAGAGTAAAAAGGGGAGTTACTCAAAAGCTTCCAGGGATGAGCGCTCCGGGAATGTGTTCTGGCACGTCGTACAGGTCAGGAAGTAGATGGGTTCCCGGACGGACATAGTGATGCGGAAATTGAGGCTCACGCCACGCTGGTTGCAGGTCGGGCAGGACATTTCTTTGAGCCGGTAGGGAATATCAGGCTGCGTGCGCTGGTAGAACTCCATGTCCGTATAGATGGGGAAGCTGTAGTGACACTTTCTGCAGACGCCGCGCCATTCACCATCCGATTGCATGAACCGCCGATCGACTCCAAAGCTTGACTCCTTGCAAATAGCGCAGGGAACGGTCTTGAGTCTGGTTTCGACTTCTTCAACGGTCAGGTTGGGCATTGAGTCGGCTCCTTCTGCGAAGTTCTGTGACGGGACTCGTTTAGTATAGCGTTCACGTTGAAGCGACCGCAACGGGACAGAGTTCCGACTTCTTCTTGACCTGGCAAGGGCATTGGCTATACTGGGGCCACGATGCATTGTATTACC
This sequence comes from Nitrospirota bacterium, assembly GCA_026387615.1. Lineage (GTDB taxonomy): Bacteria > Nitrospirota > Nitrospiria > Nitrospirales > Nitrospiraceae > Palsa-1315. The sequence continues at coordinate 3,628 of JAPLLI010000278.1, read as the reverse complement.
GAGACCCTCTGGGTTGGAAATATCAACGACGTGAGCGCCCCGCCGCCACAGATTCAGGCGATCCTGCAGGTTGCTGCTGAGTTCACCGTCCAGCCGCCCCATCGGGTGCAGTCCGGCAGGGTTCCATTTGTGGAATATGCCAAGGTCGAGCCATTGTTGCTGGACCAGGCGGTGAGCTGGGTTGAGCAGCATCACCGGTCAGGGAACCGGGTTATGGTTTGTTGCCGTGCCGGCATGGGCCGGTCCGTGTCGGTCGTGATGGCCTATCTCTGCTCTGCTCAAGGGCTGGCGTACGCGGATGTTCTGAAGTTGGTGATGGCGCGCCGGCCAGGCGCCACGCCCCTTCCCAAACTTGAAGAGACCATCGCCCAGGTGTGCCGCCTTCGTGAGGCTCGCGCGGCGGACAAGAAGAATCTCGCCCCAGACCCAACTCCTGGTTTGTAACGACAGAATCGACAGCACTCCCTCTCCCTAAGCGATTGTTCACTCACATTGCCTTTCCTCTGTGGCTCGTGGCCTAATCTCTTTGATTGGGGATGGGCGCGCCATTGTACGGAGGATCTCTTTCGATGCCGGAATTGCCAGAAGCTGAAGTCGTTGCCCGGCAGATACGGAATCATCTGCTTGGCGCGCAGCTCAACGAATGTCTGGTTGGGCGGGCGGATATCGTTCGAGAAGGGTTGTCCACGCTTCCGTGGTATCAGGGCGCGTTACTGGACGATGTGGAGCGATACGGCAAGAGTGTGGCGCTGGGGTTCCGGAAAGCGGGCGAGCTCCGATATGTCGTAGCGGAGCTTGGTATGACGGGGCTTCTGCTCTTTCATGCCACGCAGACGAGACATCCGCAGCATGTGCATGTCCGCATGGTCTTCACGGGGGGCCGTGAGTCGGAGCTGCGCTATTGGAATCCCCGGCGGTTCGGACGGATGTCATTGTTCGATCGGGCGGGACTCGATGCCTATCGGGCTCGGCGCTTCGGGGTCGATCCCCTCACGGTGCCGCGCGAGGAGTTCATCGGTCTTCTGCAGGCCAGGCGTGGAAGGCTAAAGCCGTTGTTGATGCATCAGCAAGTGATCGCGGGGATCGGGAATATCTATGCGAACGAAATCCTCTTTCGCGCCAGGCTCCATCCGAACCGCGAGGTGACAAAGCTGCGCGAGTCGACGATAGCCGTGCTCTATGACACCATGCAGTTGGTGTTGCAGGAAGCGATTGTCTGCGGTGGCTCCAGCGTCAAGGATTTCTTTGCGCCGGATGGGACGGTAGGCCAATACAAGAGCCGCCATCTCGTCTACGGCAAAGAAGGTCAGCTCTGTCCGAACCGCTGCGGGAGGGTAATTCGCCGTCTTCAAAGCGAACGAAGCTCGTTTTTTTGCCCAGTTTGCCAGACTAATCGTCTTTCAGGATAATTCGTATTTTGGTCCTGTGAGGCGTTCCGGGCAGTATGTTGCGTATTGCTCTATGGTTTCAATCGTTTAGGCCTGTGTGCCGTTCGTCGTCCTCGCTGATAGGCCTTTTGAGCCAATGGGTTTAGTTCCTCTGGCGTATTGAGTCATCCAGCTGATTTCGTTAGAATCCTCCTCCTTTACAATTTGTTCCTCACCATTCTGTCTGAAGGAGTGACGTCATGGCGAAGGTGCTCGAAGGTCCCGGGATGGGGCTGATGAAGAAATGGGGCATTACAGTCCCCAACTATGTCGTCGTCACCTCGGTTGACGAACTGACGAAACTTGGTCAAGCCAATGAATGGCTGAAGAAATCCAAGCTGGTCGTGAAGGCGCATGAAGCGCTTGGTTCCCGGTTCAAGCTCGGCCTGGTCAAGGTAGATTTGGACTTCAAGGGGGCGGAAGCGGCGGCCAAGGAGATGCTCGGTCGCCAGGTGGGCAGCATCACCGTCACGCAAGTGATCGTGTCGGAAATGATTCCGCACAAGGAAGAATATTATTGCGCCGTGAAGTCCACCCGCGAAGGGACGGACATTCTGGTCGCCAATTGCGGCGGCATCGAAGTCGAATCGAATTGGGAGCGCGTGAAGCGTCTGGCCCTGGAAGTCGGGCAGCAGCCTTCGGCCGACGCGCTTGAGAAAGTGGCCAAGGAGGCGGGCTTTACCGGCCCATTGGTTAAGAAGATGGCCGACTTCGCCGGCAAGATGTTTACCTGCTTCGACAGCGAAGATGCGCAGTATCTGGAAGTGAATCCTGTCGTCCTGCGCGAGCAGGATGGTGAGTTGATTGCCTTGGATGCGGTCACGTTGTTGGACGGCGACGCCAAGTTTCGCCATCCCGATTGGAACTTCGCCTTTGCCGCAGAATTCGGCCGCGCCTACTCCAAACATGAGATGGAAGTCATGGCGGTTGACTCTAAAATCAAGGGCTCGGTCAAGTTCATCGAGATCCCTGGCGGCGACACGGCCATGCTCCCGGCCGGCGGCGGCGCGAGCGTCTATTATTCCGATGCGGTCGTCGCCCGCGGCGGCAAGCTCGCGAACTATGCCGAGTATTCCGGCGATCCGCCGGACTGGGCGGTCGAAGTCCTGACCGACAAGGTCTGTTCGTTGCCCGGGATCAAGAACATCATCGTCGGCGGGGCGATTGCCAACTTTACCGACGTGAAAAAGACGTTCGGCGGCATCATCAATGGATTCCGCAAGGCCAAGTCCGAGGGGAAACTCAAGGGCGTCAAGATCTGGGTGCGTCGCGGTGGCCCACGTGAGAAGGAAGGGCTCGATGCGATGCGCGCGCTCAAGGACGAAGGATTCGACATCAACGTCTTCGATCGCAACACGCCGCTGACCGATATCGTCGACAAGGCACTTCAAAACAAGTGACCAGTGGTCAGTGATGCGTGATCGGGAAACGCAATTTCCCATCACGGATCACTCGTCACCTATCACAGCTTTCGAAAAGGGGAGATCCCGATGAGCATCCTGGCGAATAAAGATACCTATGTGGTGATTCAGGGCGGCGTCGCCGGCGTCAACGCTGCGCGCCGGATGGCTGAGTTCTGCTACCTGATCAAACGCTCGCTGAACGTGATGGCCTTCGTCTATCCGCCCGACGCAGGCAAGAGCCATGAGATCCCCTATGGCAGCGGCCTAGTGGCCGTTCCCATCTATAAGACTGTGGCGGAAGCCACCAAGAACCATCCCCAGATCAATACCAGTCTCGTCTATATCGGCGCGGATCGGGCCATGAAGGGCGGGATGGAAGCCTTGGACGATACGCATATCAAGGTGGTTTCGATGATCACCGAAGGTGTGCCGGAGAAGGACGCCAAGATTCTGGGCCGCCATGCGACCAAGCTCGGGAAGGTCTTCAACGGTCCTTCGTCGATCGGGATCGTGTCGGCCGGCTCCTGCCGCTTGGGTGTCATCGGCGGCGCCTTCGATAATCTGGTGCTCTCGAAGCTCTATCGCGAAGGGTCGTTCGGGGTCATCACCAAGTCCGGCGGCCTCTCCAATGAAATCATCTGGATCTGCTCGCAGTTTGCCGACGGTATCACGACGGCCATCGGCATCGGCGGCGATGCCTATCCGGGAACCGACTATGTCAGCTATCTCGAAATGTTTGAGAACGATCCGCAGACGAAGGCGGTTGTCATCGTTGGTGAAATGGGCGGCGATCTGGAA
>JAPLLI010000006.1 GCA_026387615.1 Nitrospirota bacterium | reverse complement strand
GGCCAGGAAGATCAATTACGAACTCCTCGGCAACCAGCTCCCCCACATCCACTGGCATGTCATTCCACGGCTGGCCACAGACCCAGCCCCTCTGGAACCAGTCTGGCGGGTCGAGCATGAACCGGTACGGCTGGCGCCATCAGACTTACAGACACAGATTCACTTGATTCAACAGCAGCTTCAGTCCTAAGGGGGTCACTTCGGCAAGACCCACGATCCTCACGACTCTCCGCTACCATCCAGATCAATCCCGTGTATAATGCGCCCGATACTCAGAGTCTGGAGCATCCTATGTCTCCGATCACACATCGAGTCGCGCTTCCCATCCTCCTCTCTACCTGCCTCCTCCTGTTCCCCTTCGTCCCTTCGTTGCTCGCAGAGACACCCAACGAGCAAGACGATGCCGTCAGGGCTCTGAGTAACTTGCGTGAACACGTCCGCACCGCGCCACAAAGCATCGACCATCGGCTCAAACTAGCGGAAGCCCTCTATCGGATCGGCGATCTCGACACAGCCATCGACGAATGTCGTGTGGCTCTCGCGCTGAAACCGGACCACGCCCTGGCGCACCTCCAGCTCGGCATCGCCCTCATGGCCAAACAAGACTGGCGTCCCGCACTGACGGAGTTGCGGGACGCGGCCCGGCTCAATCCTGCGCTGACTCAGGCCCACTACAATCTCGGCACCGCCTACTACACGACCGGCAATCTCAAGGGAGCAATTGAGTCCTATCGGCAAGCGCTGACCTTACAGCCCTCCCTGCTTGACGCCCGCTACCGCCTAGCTCTAGCATTGAAGTTCAACCATCGCGACCAGGAGTCCATCCAGTTCATGAAAGAAGCGGCAGCGGGCGGCGTCCCGCAAGCGCAATATGCTCTGGGCCAGGCCTACCGCACAGGCCAGGGAGTCGAAAAGAACGGAGCCCTCACCATCTATTGGTGGAGCAAATCGGTCGAGTTCGGCCATCAGCCTGCCGCCGCCTCCCTCTCCCTGCTCCGCCAGCTGGCCCTCTCCACGGTCCAGCCGGAACAGAGCCGCCTCGAAACCCAGAAGGCCTTTCAAGCCTATCGCGAAACATTGTGGGAGAATTTTCCAGGCCTTGCCCGCAGCGGCAACGAGACCCTGGGAACCACGTTGCTGAAACAAAACCGCGCCGACAAGGCCGTCTCCGTGCTGCTGCAAGAATGCTACGCCCTCAGCGACGTGGCCCTGGCCGAACTGGCCAGGATCTATGAGACTGGCTGGGAGCCCCAGCTTCCTCCCTTCGACAAGAACATCCTGGCCTGCATTGAAACCACCGCGGGCGACAGTTTCATGCCGGCCAAGAAAATTCTCGCCCGCATCTACGGCAAAGGTCTCGGCGTAAAACAGGATAGACAGAAGATGGAGCTGACTCTCAAGGGGTTACCGAAGGATGAGATCAAAGAAGTCCTCAACCAGCTGACTCCCGCCCCATAAACACCATCCCACATGACTGATCCAACATCTCTATCCAACTCCAGACCCATGCGATGGAATTGGGAGCGAGGCTCAGTCTCCGCATGAGGCCTGAACGGATTCCCAGAAATGTGTGGGTGGCCGGATGGGTCAGCTTCCTCATGGATGTCAGCTCCGAGATGGTCTATCCCCTCGTGCCCCTGTTTCTCTCGTCCGCGTTCGGCGCGAACAAATCGATCATCGGACTGATCGAAGGGATCGCGGAAGCTTCGGCCAGTGTCCTGAAACTCTTTTCCGGCGTCCTGGCAGACCGGTTCGGCCGGCACAAACTGTTGATGGGACTGGGCTATGGAATCTCGACCCTGTCCCGCCCGGCCTTGGCCGTGGCGGGCGGCTGGGGACTCGTCCTGGCCTCCCGGTTTGTCGACCGGGT
>JAPLLI010000245.1 GCA_026387615.1 Nitrospirota bacterium | reverse complement strand
CCAAGACCCGCAACGATCGCTTTGCCCAGGATAGCTATCGGCGCTTCGTGTCCATGTACGGCAGCATCGTCATGGGTGTGCCGCGCGAACATTTCGAAGCGATCCTCAAGTATAAGAAGGCTGAAGTCGGTGTGGCGCATGAGACGCATCTCGATGCGCGGCATCTGCGGGAGCTGGTGGCCAGCTTCAAGGCGCTCGTCAAGGAAGAGACCAAGAAAGAGTTCCCCGATGAGCCGCTGGAGCAGCTTCGCTTGGCCGTCAACGCGGTCTTTTCGTCCTGGTTCGGCGCGCGGGCCGTCACCTATCGGCGGCTCTACGGGATTCCCGATTCGTGGGGCACGGCCATCAATGTGGTGGCGATGGTGTTCGGCAACATGGGAGAGACGAGCGGCACCGGCGTGGCCTTCACGCGCGATCCTGCCTCGGGCAATAAGAACTTTTTCGGCGAGTGCTTGATGAACGCTCAGGGCGAGGATGTCGTGGCCGGCATCAGGACTCCGCTTCCGGTGAATGCCCTCGCGAAGAATGTGCCGGAGGCCTACAAGGAACTGGAGCACACCTATAAGAAGCTCGAAAAACATTACCGGGACATGCTCGATTTGGAGTTTACGATCCAAGAGGGCAAGCTCTACATGTTGCAGACCAGAGTCGGCAAACGGACCGGCATTGCCGCCGTGAAGATTGCCGTCGATATGGTCCGGGAAGGCCTCATCTCGAAGAAAGAAGCGGTCCAACGGATCGGGCCTGAGCAGTTGTCGCAATATCTCTATCCAATTTTCGACACGAAAGAAGAGTCGAAGTCCAATCCGCTGGGGAAGGGGCTTCCTGCAGGCCCTGGCGCGGCAGCCGGGAAGATTGCCCTCACGCCAGATAAGGCCGTTGAGATGAAAGCGGCCGGGATTCGCGTGGTCTTGGTCCGGCAGGAGACGAGCCCGGACGATATTCATGGCATGAATGCCGCGGCGGGATTCCTCACGGCGCGGGGCGGGATGACGTCCCACGCGGCGGTGGTTGCGCGGCAAATGGGCAATGTCTGCGTGGCCGGCTGCGACGCGGTAGAGGTGTTGGACGACGAGTCCGTTCGCATCGGAGCCAAGGTGTTCCGCGAGGGGGACTATCTCTCGATCAACGGTTCGACCGGCAACGTGTACGAGGGGGATCTGCCCGTCGTCGAATCGGAAATCATTCAAGTCATCCAGGGTAAGTTGGATGCGAAGAAGTCGGATAAGTATCAGCGGTTCGCCTTGATTCTCTCCTGGGCCGACAGCGTGCGGACGCTTCACGTCCGCGCCAATGCGGACGTGCCGGATCAGGCGAAAATCGCGCGCGGTTTCGGCGCCGAAGGAATCGGACTCTGCCGGACGGAACATATGTTCTTCGCCGAGGATCGCATCACGATCATGCAGAAGATGATCCTGGCTCGGACGAAAGAAGAGCGGGAGAAGTTCCTGGATCAGCTCCTGCCGCTACAAAAGCAGGATTTCATCGGGCTCTATCGCGAGATGGCCGGCTTCCCGGTCACCATTCGTTTGCTTGATCCTCCGCTGCACGAATTTCTGCCCAAGCGGGAAGACTTGATGGTGGAGATTGCGCAGTTGGAGCTGACCGGGCGCGACGGAGCCAGGCTCGAAGAGAAGCGCCGTCTGCTGGCCCGAGTCGAAGAACTCCACGAGTTCAATCCCATGCTGGGGCTCCGAGG
>JAPLLI010000244.1 GCA_026387615.1 Nitrospirota bacterium | reverse complement strand
GTCGTACCGGATGGTGAGTCCCGTATCCGTGTCCGAGGTCACCACTAGGGGGCGCAGATGGAAATACTGTTCGAGCATCTGCTCGACGGTTCCGGTCAGGGCCGGGACGACGCTGGAGATGATGGCGCCGGTCAGCCGTTGTGCGGAGATTCCTGCCGCCGTGAGGAGGTTGGCGAAGAGAATGCCGTATTCGTCGGACGTTTTTTTCACGTCCGTGGCGATGCGCCAATGGGCCGCCAGGGTGCGGTCATCATAGACGCCCCAGACAATATTGGTGTTGCCGATATCGACGACGAGAAGCATAGCCTATTGTACGTCTCAGGTAAGTGATTTGGCCAGTAGCCTGTTAGGTCCGCACATGGATGATGTCAGCGACGCGCAAGTGAACGATCTCCGGCTCTTTGGCGCCTGGTTGCGTCTTGTCCGGTTTTACGATCAAGGCTCCATCCTGGCCGATGCCCTCTGCCCGCCCCAGGCACTGCTCTCCATTGGCTAGCGTGGCTTTTATGTTCTGTCCGATGGTGGAGCAGCGCTGGTGATAGGCCAACGACAGCCGGCTCGTTCCGTGGGCTGCCAATTCATCGATGCATTGTTCGAGTTCGAGGAGGAGTTGGGCGAGTAGCCGGTTGCGGTCCACCGTTCGTTGTTGTTCCTGCCAGATCGAGGTGGCAGATTCGCGGAGCTCTTCCGGCCAATCCTCTTGTGCGACGTTGACGTTGAGGCCGATTCCGATAATTTGGAACGGGATTGAGCCTGCCCCGGAACCGCTTTCACAGAGAATCCCGCCGACCTTTCGTTCCGCGATCAGGAGATCGTTGGGCCATTTCACGGAGACATGGAGAGACGAAATTGCCTCGATGGCTTCTGCTGCAGCCAGCGCCGAGACGAGCGGCAGCCAAGAGAGCCATTCCGTGAGACCTTCAGCCGGACGTTTCATCCGGAGGATGATGGAGCAGTAGAGGTTGGCGCCAGCCGGTGAAAACCAGGTTCTCGCCAAGCGCCCACGGCCGGCGGTCTGGCTGTCTGCGACGACGACTGTGCCATGTTCCACGTCTGCCTGTGCGAGGCGAGAGGCTTCCCGGTTCGTCGAGGGGAGGCTGTCGAACAGTTCGATGCGGCGTCCGAGCCACTTGCTGGATCGCGTGCTTTGGATCGTGTCTCTGGTCAGTGGCGGCGAGGGTTGCACCGGTTATCTCGCTTTGCGAGTCCGGCTCGATGGTTCGAGCTCCAGGCTGATCGTTGCGGCGGGAGCGGAATGGGTCAGGGCTCCGATAGAAATGCGGTCCGGGCCTGCGTCCGCCATCGCCCGCACATTGCTCAAGGTGATGCCGCCTGAGACTTCCACGAGCGCATGGCCTTTGATCAACCTGACGGCGCGACGCACCATGGCCGGGGTCATGTTATCCAGCAGGATGATATCGACTGGCTCTGTCAGGGCCTGTTTTACTTCCGCCAAGGATTCCACTTCCACAATCACTGTCATGCCGCGTGGCGCTTTGGCGGTGGCCTTGCGGCAGGCAGTTTTGATGGGCGTGGCCGTGCGGCGCAGGAGGGCCAGATGATTGTCCTTGATGAGGATGCCGTCGCTCAGGGACGGACGATGATTCGTGCCTCCGCCGAGGAGGACTGCCCATTTTTGAAGGGCTCGCAAGCCGGGAGTCGTTTTTCTCGTGTCCAGGATGCTGACCGGGTATCCGTGAATGGCATCGCAGAATTTGCTCGTCAAGGTGGCGATCCCGGAGAGGTGTTGAAGAAAGTTCAGGGCGACTCGTTCCGCCGTGAGGATGGATCGGCCATCCCCTTCGATCTGAAGGAGACAGTCTCCATCCTGTGCCAGGTCCCCATCCTGGCGGTGGATGGAGAGGACGAGCGAGGGATCGATGGCGCGAAACACCTGAATGGCCGCGGCGAGTCCTGCGACCACCAGCGTCTGCTGGGCGACGATGCTGGCGCGCGCCGGAACAGGAGCAGGAAAGAGGACCGCGGTCGTGACGTCGCCATGCGGGAGGTCTTCCTGGAGCGCCAGCCTGACGGCGCGGCTGATGTCGGCAACCGGAGCTTTGATCATCGGTTAGGCTCCCAGCATGGCGCGTAACTGTTGCTCGCTGCTGGCGAGCATGGCTTGATCCCGTCGCAGACTGGCCAGGCGATCCTGGTGGTCGGTAATGACTTACGGCGGGGCCTTGGCGGTAAATTCCTGATTGCGCAATTTCCCTTCCAGCCGTTCCATTTCCTTCGTCTGCTCCGATTGTTGCTTGAGCAGGCGATCCAGCGCTTTATGGAGATCCACGTCGCCCGCCACCAGGATGCCGACTGATAAACCTTCGATGACTAACCGGAGGAGATGGCCGGTTGGCCAAGTTGCCGTCCCGGTCAACTCGACCGTGCCTCGTCCGAGATGGGCGAGGTAGGGCTTGAGTTGCTCCAGGTGGCCCTGTTGCCGCGGCTCGTCGTGTGACACGTAGAAGGTGATCGGTTGTCCCGGCGGATAGTTCAAGAGGACGCGGGAGGAGCGTAC
>JAPLLI010000057.1 GCA_026387615.1 Nitrospirota bacterium | reverse complement strand
ATCATGTCGGACCAAACGAGCGTGACAGGAAGTCCCCACGGCGTCGATCGAACGAGCTAACCAATGGCTCCTGGAACGTTTTGGATCTCTAACGTTTGGCATGAGCTGCCCGCGGTTCGGCATGCAGGGAAAACTCTCCCGCATTAGCCACCTTACTACGAAGCATTCGCGACCAGAGAACTTGACGACGTTCTCTCGGAATAGAATGCCAAGACAGAAGTCTAATGCCAGCTTTCCGACAATCACCGCCAGCACGCATTGCGTCGTAGTTCTCGGCAAACGTGACGATATGCACCTTTTCGCACTCAAGGATCATACGAATAAACTCTTCGGGCTTAGGGCGTTTGGCCTTTCTATGCGCACCGACGAGAGCGGTCAACTTTGTTTGAATACGGCTGTAATGCTCGAGCCTCAGTACGGCTAACGGGTCAGATGCAGCAGCGTGTGAGACCTTTCCTGAAAAGTGACGGATACGCAGCCTGAATCGACCAGCCACGACGTGGGTATACCAGGCTCGCGCCATGCTCGGTGTGACCTTCGGGCGCGCTGCAAGCCACATTACTTCTTCGTAGAGCGCAAGTAATTCATCCAGAAGCGTTGGGTCAATACGGACGTGGGTAGCCATGGGCGGACCTAGCTGTAATTAGACTGCTCCGCACAAGATGCGGGGCTCTCGTTTTCTGTCCGTATACACGCTCTGAAGGGGGCTTCCCATCAAAGACCGGTTTATCCCCTTTGCATTCAAAAGGGCTCTCTCGTCTTCCACCTTCTCCCTCACCAGAGTGGAAGGCGTCCCAACAAGCGGGTGACCGGGTTGCCTTTACTACGCGCGGCAGGAAAGAGCTTGGACTGTCACTCCTCAAGGGGAGCAGCCGGACTGTTCTTCCCTGCGCGCATTGAGGGACCACCGTTTCATCGTGGGGCCTCAGCGAGCAAGAAGAAGGGTCCGGCTGCTCCCCTTCCCTATCCTTCTGAGGCCGCGCATTGAGCGAGCACAGAGGATCATCAGCCTCCATCCCCGCCTTCCCTCCTCCACCAGAGTGGAAGCCATCTCAACAAGCGGGTGACTGGACCGTCCTTCACTGCGCGCATCGAACGAGCACATTCTGATCGTGCGCGTTCTGCGAGCAAGAAGGATGGTCCAGTCGCCCGCTACAACTTCCGCCGCACGTCCTTCCACTCCTTCACCACCTTCGCCTTGCGCGGCGCCATTCCCTTGGGCGGCTCCGGCACCATCACGGCATCGAGGCGCCGCTGCAAAAAGGCTTCGGCGAAATCCTTCGTCCGCCCCACCCCGATTTTCAGCGTCTTCCATCCTGAGGTTCGCAGCTCATCGAGCTTGACTCCAAGCGCCTCTGAGCCAGAAGGCAATACGAGAATGTATCCGACCGGAAACTTTCGATCCTTGAGCCATTGTCTGGCTTGGGCGCTCGCCTGGCTGGAACCAGCCTCCTGATCCTGCGTCACCACATAGAGCAGGTTGTAATAGAACTGTGTGACCTTGCCGAGTTCCTCCGCTGCGTCTGGCATCGGGCCCCTGCCCTCCGCCTCCTTCCCTGGCCAGACCATTGTTGGCCCCTGTCCGACCGGGTCTGCCATGAGCGAGACCACCTCGACCGCCATGATCGGGCCTCGCCGTTCCCACACGGCCAGATTCGCGCCAGCTTCGGTTGCGGCGACTCTCGGACTGGCTCCGATTCGCACGATGAAGGGAACCGATCCTTTGGCCTTCGGGGTATAGGAGAAAGCGGCCCGCCCGTCGCGCCCGGTCATCGCAGTGGCGACGACATTGCCTGCGACGAGTAGCTCGAGGGGCTCTCCTCCCAGGCCGGTCTCCGTTTGGAAACCCTTCCAGGTGAGCGTCGCGTCAATCGTCACAGGCTGGTTGGGAGAGGTGAGGCTATCGCAAACGGTCAAGGTTCCGGGAATCTTATCGGCAGCAAAGAGGCTAGCGGTCGCAGCCCCAAAGAGGAGGACGGTGAGGAGACAAGCTCTGCGGAATAGAACACTCATAGTCCGCACAGCCACATAAGCCAGAAGGAAGAAGTCACGCTTTCAGAGCCGCCAGCACGTCATCCACATGACCGTCGACCTTGACCTTGCGGAAAATCGCCTTCACCTTGCCGGTCTTGTCAATCACAAAGGTGCTGCGCTCGATGCCCCAATACTTCTTGCCGTACATACTTTTCTCTTTGTAGACGCCGTACGCCGTCGCGGCCACCTTGTCCTCGTCGCAGAGCAACGTGAACGGCAAGGCAAATTTCTCGATGAACTTCTGGTGGGATTTCTGGCCGTCAAAACTCACGCCCAGCACCACGCCCCCCGCCTTCTTGATCGGCGTGATGGCATCGCGAAAGTCGCAGGACTCCTTGGTGCAGCCTGACGTACTGTCCTTGGGGTAGAAATACAGGACCACCTGCTTCCCGATGAAGTCCTTCAACTTCACCGGCGCGCCCGATTGATCGGGCAGCGCGAACGGGGGCGCCTTATCACCGACTTCAAGTTCCGTTGCCATCTCAGCTCATTCCTTCTGCAGTTGCCCGCGATTATCGCGGCCCGCTACCAATGCCAGGCCTGCCAGTCGCCATGGGATGTTCTTTGTGCACTTTGGGAGAATCCGGGCTCCCGAAGGGACGGAGCGCGGGCGAATCCCAAATCACTTTATCGCCCGGAGCCAGATTGGCCGCGTCCAAAAACTGTTGGCGCGCTTGCTCCGTCTCGCCCAGGGCATTCAAGGCCAACCCATAGTTATAATGCGCCGGCCCTGATTGAGGGGCGACTGCCACAGCTTGAGAGAAGTAATTCTTGGCCTCGTCAAACTGCCTCGCCTGATACGCCTGTGTCCCCTGCTCGGTCAGGGCCACGGCTTGCGGCTTCACCCCGGCCTCAAGCGCCAGCGGAACCAACGGCTTCACCTTCGGCTTGGCACAGGCCCCAGCTCCGACAAGCAACAAGACCACTCCCAACAGAGCCAAACATGTCATCGCCCTTCCACGTGGCATCGGCACCTCACCCCTTCGTATGTTTTCGCGACTCTTCCTCGAACGTTTTCCGATAGAGCACGTCCCACTCCGAACTGCCCTCGACGATCCCGCGGGAGTAGGAGGATAACTTGGCCCTGACCTTTCGATCGATGTCTTCCTCTTGCGCCAATTCGGCAGCCAGCACCTTTTTGATCTCTTTCAGGACCCGCCCATCCTCGGCCTGGACCGTCACCAAAGGGCTTTTCTTCACCGCCTGAAGAATGATGTGGGAGAGATGGCTGATTTTGTCTTCGCTCAACATATCTAATCCTTGGGTGATGGGTGATGAGTGATCCCCGCGTCACAACTGCCTGCACTCCCGCCTCATCACTGATCACTTCTCAGAGAATGATGCCCCGCTCCCGCGCCAGCTTGGTCTTGACCATCGTAAACATCCGTTGAAAGTCCACTTGTCCCCGCTCGATGTCCTGCTCGTAGGCTTTCAAGAGCTGCCGCACTTCGACGTTCAGACGGTCTTCGACCGACAGTTCCTCGACGATGGCATGATCGATCTGCTCGACGAACGCCTTGCGGTCCCCGACGATCGCCACCTGCCCCTCCTGCTGCAGCCTGGTGACCACCGACTCTGAGATATGACGAACTCGCTCTTTCGATAATCGCATGATTACGCTCGTTCAATTTTAATCATAGGCACGTCCATCACCCGCCGCAGCACCGAGGCATCCCCGAGAATGCGGCCGATCACATTGACCCGGTCGGCCGGAACCGGATCCTGCCCCATACTCATCGGCGTGCGCCCGAAGAAAATGGCCAGAACCTGCCCGGCACCCCAAAAAGCAATATCGCCGACCTTGACTTGATTCGTCGCCGTCTCCCGATGGTCCTTCACCCCTGCCAGCTTAAAGTAGAACTCTTCGCCCCAGGTATTGACGGGACTATCAACCGGCAAGGCGGCATAGACTTCCTGCGCCGTCTTCGTAGACTTCAATTCCGCCTCGAGCTGCACGGAGCCGACGGTGATGCGAATTTTGTTGGGGAGATCAGCCATTGTGTTCCAATCGGCGCCTCTCGGCGACCATAAGATGAAAACCCGCTCAGGACGCGGACTTTAGCTTGTTTATTCGGTGAAATCAAGGCTACAATCCCCCCCATCCTATGCTCACCTCATCCTTCGTGCTCCTCAAAGGTCTCGGCCAAAGTTCCGAACGCCGGCTCTGGCAGGAGGGCATTCTCGATTGGGCGGCATTTCTCCGTTCCCCGACCCTGCCCGGCATCTCCTCGGCCAGAAAAGAATGGTATGACGGCGAAATCGCCATGGCCCAAACGCGCCTGAACGAAGGCGACGCGCAGTTCTTCGGCACCTGCCTGAAAAGTCGGGAGCACTGGCGCCTGTTCGAAACGTTTCGCCCTCGCACGCTCTATCTGGACATTGAAACGACAGGACTGTCTGCGCGCGAAGGGCATGTCACGGTGGTCGGATTGTATCGCAACGGACAGATGACGAGCCTGGTCCGTGGAGAGACCTTGACCGAAGACCGATTGCACGCAGAGCTGGAACAGACAGATCTCTTCGTGACATTTTTCGGCAGTGGGTTCGACATCCCCTATCTCCAGGCGAAGTACCCCCGGTTGAATTTCAAAAAGCCCCACTTCGATCTCTGCTTCGCCGCGCGCCGGCTCGGCATGCAGGGCGGGCTGAAACATATCGAGAAGGCACTCCACATTGAACGCGCGGCCGATGTGGTGGGACTCGACGGATGGGAAGCCGTTCGCCTCTGGCGCCAATGGTGTGCGGGAGACGTAGCCGCACGCGATCTCTTGCTCCGCTACAACGCCGCCGATACCGAAAACCTCGAACCGCTGGCGGCCTTAATCTACGACCACATGGTCGCACGATTCGGCCCGGCTTCTCTCGGATTTCCACCGACCAGGCACCAAGAGCCGGCCGAGGTCTCGCCATGACACAACCCCGGCCCTGGACCTCAGTCGGTCGAACCGAAACGGGTCATGTCCGGACCTCGAACCAAGATGCGCTAGCCCTCCTGGATGACTGCGACGTCTGGATCGTGGCAGACGGGATGAGTAGCCGCCCGGCAGGGGATCTTGCGGCCCAAACCGCCGTGGCTTCCGCCACAGAGCGTGCAAGAGCACGAGCCTCCCGGCTCCGCGAGCACCAGCTCGCGGCTGCCGACTTCGTAGCAGACCTCGCGATAAGCGCCAATCAACGGCTTCATGATCTCATGCTGGCAGAGCCCACCCTGCAAGGGATGGGCACGACCTTCGTCGCCCTGGCCATGACGCCAGCCCCGATGCCGGTCGCCCATATCGCCCACGTGGGAGATAGCCGTGCCTATCGCTATCGTGCCGGACAGCTCACGCAATTAACGCGCGATCACACCCTCGTCGAAACACTGGTGCAACGTGGCCTGATCAATACAGCCACGGCGCTCACCCATCCTGAGCGGCACATCCTGACCAACAGCCTGGGGATGGGCCTCGAGATGAAGCCGGAACTGACCTCCACAGCCGTGACACCCAACGACCTCATCCTCTTGTGTAGCGACGGGCTCACGAAAATGCTGGAGAATGCCGCCATCGCCTCCATTCTGTCCCGCGCAAACGGGGATCCCCACAAGGCCTGCCACGACCTGGTCGACCAGGCCCTGAGCCGAGGGGGCGAAGATAATGTGACCGTGATCGTGGTGGCCTATCATCACGAACGCACCCCCCTGCTTCGCCGTTGACAGGCTATCACTGGCTCTGTAGCCTGAATGTTCAACCGGCGCCTCTGCCGTACAGAGGAAACCATTGCTTGATCCACACAACGAGGCTCCCATGTCCTACAGGGTTCGCGGCATCCTATTCACCATCTCATGGCTCTTAATCGCCGGGCATTGGACCGTCGGGATGGCCCATACATCGGCCGCTCCAGACGAAGTCATCCGCAGCCTGACTCGCGTTCACAGCGATCGGGTTCCTGCGCCTCTCATGAAGCATGACAATGACCGAACCGCGGCCCTGCGGCACCTCGTCGGCAATGCTCAACTGTTGCCGATGCCGGACCTGAGCGGGGAATGGGAAATCCTCGAAGTGGAGGACGACAAACGCTACAAGGCCACGCTCGACAAAACCGGCAATGGTCCCTACACCCAACAGGGGGGACAATTTGTAACCAGCAAGTATGCAGACCGGCTCTGGCAAGGCACCTGGCATCAGCCAGGCAACGATCGTGAAGGGGGCTTCGAGGTTGTACTCTCAGAGGATGGCACTCAGGCCAAAGGCCAGTGGTGGTATTCACGGGTTGGCAGCAAGAAAAACATTCCTCCTCGTGAACATGGCGGAACCTACCAGTGGAAACGACTCACGCCAGTCCCCCCAGGACGCTGATCGAGACCAGATCACCGTCGTTCGCGCATCACCGCGCTGGACCAAACTGTGACGCGGCGCTCCAACATTGCGGCGGCACTAATCATATAAGTCATTGACACACCGCACATTTCTAACAATTACACGCTGCCATCTCCGCTGCTATCCGAAAAAGTAAATCCGCTAGCTCAACCTACCCTTGCCATGTATACTTCAATCTGTACATCTTTGAACATGTAAATACTTCATGTCCAATCGATAGCTCCATCAGCGGACAAAGGACAGCAGCAGGCGCGCAATTCGGTATGACATCACAAGCTTCACATACAAAGATTATGCCGCCTTCCCCCCGCGAACCCTTAGACATCGTCACAAGCTTTGCGTCGGACCTGGGAGCGATGACAGGACTGACGGCACTCGGGGATCGCATTATTCAGGAACTCTGTCTGGCAGGCGCCACGCCCCATGGAGCCCTGTTCCTCCTGGATCGCGAGCATGAATGCTACCGCCGCGCCAGCATGGCTGATCCGGCCGCACCGACGCTGATGCCCGCGACGATCGCCCTGGACCATCCCCTGCCCCAGCATCTGCTCGCAACCAATCGGATCATGACCGAGGCCGATGTGCCGATAGAGGCCCACGAAGCGGCCGCCGGAACCGGCGCTCGCACAGCCATGAAGTCCCTGCACGCCACCCGTGCCGTGCCACACCTCAATAAAGGCCGGCTCATCGCCTTCTCGCTTCTCGGCGAAACGCAGTCTTCGACCGGAGACCAGACGCTGACGGAGTCCTTGCTTGCGGCACTGGCGCAAACCGCGGCGAATGCGCTCGACACCACGGTCCTCGCTGAAGACCTCCAGCGCTCCCATACCCTCATGAAGCGCACGGATCGACTGAAGTCGCTCGAAACCATTGCCGGCGGCTTCGCCCATGAAATCAGAAATCCGCTCACCTCGATTAAGACCTTTATTCAATTGGCCCCTGAGCGGAAAGACGATCCCGAGTTCATTCAAGAATTCAGCAAAATCGTGCTCGACGATGTCTATCGGATCGAACAGCTCATCCAGCGCATTCTCGATTACGCGCGCTACATGGAACCCAAACTGACGGATGAGGACTTTAACGATCTCGCCACCTCCTGCATACAGTTCATCGACGTCAAGGCCACCAGCCGCGGGGTGACGATTGAAAAAATATTCGCGCCGGACTTGCCTCGCGTCATGCTGGACCGACAGCAAATCAAACAGGTCCTGCTCAATCTCCTCCTCAATGCGATGGACTCGATGACAGGAGCGGGCGGGCATTTGCGCGTTCAGACCAGCAAGCTCGTGAAGCCGGGAGGAAAAGTCTGGGTCCGGATCGACATCCAGGATACCGGCGGGGGAATCCAGGCAGCGAACCTCGACCATATTTTCGACCCCTTCTTCACCACCAAAAAAGAGAGCGGCGAACACGATGGCATGGGCCTGGGACTGACGATCGTCCATCAAATTGTGCAAGAGCATCACGGTGAAATTCAGGTACAGAGTACCGTCGGCGTCGGCACCACATTTTCCGTGAGCCTGCCCGCGTTACCCGCATAACGACCCACACCCTATGGACGCCAGTATGAAAAAACGAGTGCTGTTGATTGATGATGAAGCCCGGGTTCGAGCTTCACTGAAAGCGGTCCTAGAGCCGACCTACGACACGATCCAAGCCGCCGATGCCCAGGAAGGGCTGGAGCTCTTTCGCAAGGAAGCGCCCCACCTAGTCCTGCTGGACGTGATCCTGCCAGGCACGGACGGACTCGCGGTCCTTCAAACCATCCGGGCCGAGGACCGCACGGCACCGGTCATCATGCTGACCGGCACCAAATCGGTCAAAACAGCCGTGGATGCGATGAAGTTCGGCGCGGCCGACTATCTCTCGAAACCCTTCGACGTGGAAGAGCTTCGCATCATCGTCGAGCGCGCCCTCACGGGCCAGGAGCTCCAACGGGAAGTCACACAACTCCGCGCGCAAGTCGTTCGGCGCTATGCCTTTCACAACCTGATCGGCAAGAGCCAGCCGATGCAGGATATCTACACCAAAATCGAGCAAGTGGCCGACAGCCGCACGACCGTCCTGATCACCGGCGAGAGCGGCACGGGCAAGGAGCTGGTCGCCAAAGCGCTCCATTACAATAGCGCCAGACGCGAACGCCCCTTCATCGCGCTGAACTGCGCCGCCCTGCCTGAAACCCTCATCGAAAGCGAGCTGTTCGGCCATGAGAAGGGCTCGTTCACGGATGCCACGGCCCGCCGGGTCGGGCAATTCGAGCTCGCCAATACCGGCACGCTCTTCCTGGACGAGATCGGCGACCTGAGCCCCATGACGCAAGCCAAGCTGTTGCGCGTCTTGCAAGAACGGGAATTCACCAGAGTCGGCGGCGTGCAATCCATCAAGGTGGATGTGCGCATTGTTGCGGCCACGAACAAAAATCTCGAAGAGCTCGTCCGCAAGGGGCAATTCCGCGAGGACCTCTATTACCGCATCAATGTCATTGCGCTGTATCTGCCCCCGCTCCGGGAACGAGGCGAAGACGTCCCCCTTCTCGCCAAGCATTTTCTCGCGAAACGGATCGAAGAAGAAAACCGGCCGCCCCAAGAATTCTCCAAAGATGCCGTCGATCTTCTATCCCGTTATCCCTGGCCAGGCAATGTACGGGAAATGGAAAACATCATCGAGCAAGCCTTCATTTGGTCCAAGGGATCAGACAGCATCACCCCCGAACATCTCCCGACCATTCTCAAAAACGACACCCGCGCCTCTTCCCTTCGCGACGACACCCTCGCTGGCCGCCTGTCGCTCGAAAAAGCGGTCATGGAATTCGAGCGAGAAATCATCCTGGACGCGCTCAAGCGCACGAACTACGTCCAAACCCATGCGGCCAACCTGCTGGGCATCAGCCGCCGGATACTCAAATACCGCATGGATACGTTGGGAATCGGTCGGCCGGACAACGATCTGTCGACTGAACCTCAGCCCATTGGGCAGGAATAACACAGCCGATTCCTCCAACTGCGTCCTTTTCTGCACAGCAACAGACAAAACTGCACCGCGACGATAGCAGTTACGCATTAAGCATAACTACATATAGCGAGTTAAATCACAACGCCCCATCCCATAGAGCCAGCGCCTTCATTCCTGAATCGGAACAGGAATTGCTTGGCCTCACACTACGTACTTGACAGTAGCATGTAATATCGATTCACCATCGGCCGCTGCTGAACCAGTGACACATTCACCGACTGTACTCGTGATCGACGACCAGAGAGGGCCTCGCGATGCCCTGAAAGCGATTCTCCGCCCCTTCTTCACGATCCAGACCGCGGATTCAGCCAGCGCCGCGCTGGACATACTGAACTCCCAGCAGATCGACCTCGTCACCCTCGATCAACACCTTCCAGATCGTCAGGGCCTCGACCTGCTCCAGGAAATCACGCACCACCACGCCGACGTTGAAATCATCATTATTACCGGGCATGGAAGCGTCACCGACGCCATGGAAGGGATGCGGCATGGCGCGGCCGGCTATCTACTGAAGCCCTTCAACGTGTCAGAGTTGCTGGCCCTCGTCAAACAGACGATCGGGAAGAAGCAGCGGCTCGATTTCCTGAGAAGCTTCCTCAAGACATCACCAGGCCTCTGGGAATCAGACATAGCCTGTGCGCAGGAGTGGCAGGCCGTACTCGCCGGATACCAGGAGGTTGGAATACCTGAGCCAGGCCAGGCCGCCCATGCGAAAGAGGGACAAGACCTTCTTCCCCTATTCTCCGACCTGCTGGAATCCACCGATCGCCAACTGATTAAACACTCGACCAGAGTCAGCTCCTACGCCACCCTTTTAGGCCGCCGCATCAATCTGCCACCCCCCGAGCAGCAATCCTTAGCCTTAGGGGCATTCCTTCACGACATCGGCAAGATCCGGCCCCAGCCGCATTACGCCACGGACGAAGAGAGCGCTGTGATCAAGAAAATGTTCGGCAGTCGGCAACACCAAGAACAAGGCGCAAAACTAATGTTGCCGTTGGGACTTCCCGCTGAGGTGGGACAGATTATTGCCTATCACCATGAACGGTGGGACGGCGCAGGCTACCCCTATGGGCTACAAGAAGAGGGAATTCCGCAACTGGTCCGCATCGTCTGCCTAGCCCAAGCATTCGACTATCTGACGACAGACCATCCCGACCATAAGCCGCTCTCGATTGATGACGCCTGCCGACAGATCCGCTCGCAGGCTGGCACCCGCTTCGACCCGCAACTAACAGCACTGTTCGTGGAAGCAATCCAGGCATCCCAGGGCACCCTTCCTGCTATGGCGATGGCCACCGCCCCGACAGACCGACTCATGGCCTCACTCACTTAGGTCGCTTCCCCTTCGCCCCGGCGATCAGTTCCGCTGCCGTCTCGCGCACTTTTTTCGTAATCGTGAGGCCACCCAGCATTCTGGCGATTTCCTCTTCACGCCCCACCCCCGTGAGCACCCTGACGGACGTGGAGGTCCGTTGACTCTCCTGCCCCTTCTCCACCAACAAATGATGTTCCGCCTGGGAAGCGACCTGAGGCAGGTGGGTGATGCAAAACACTTGATGGAACGAGCCGAGCTTCCGCAGTCTCGTTCCCATAGCTGCAGCCACCGCCCCGCCCACCCCGGTATCGATTTCATCAAACACCAAAACTGGAACCTGGTCCATCTCAGCCAATACCGTTTTCAGCGCCAGCATGATGCGCGAGAGTTCCCCTCCTGAGGCCACGCGTCCCAACGGCCTGGGCGGTTCACCTGGATTGCTCGACAGGAGGAACTCCGCTCGATCGCGCCCGGTCGGACCAAGCCCCTCGGCCGACTCATCGCTCGAGAGCGTGACCTGAAACACCGCCTGCTCCATTTTCAGCGCGACAAGCTCCGCCCCGACCAATGTCGTCATACGCTTGGCCGCCTCCATTCGCTGCTTGGACAACTGGTGGGCCAGCGTTCGGAGACCTCGCGCCTCCTCCTCCAGCCTCGCGGCCAATGCAGCGGATCGCTCGTCGCGACTGTCCAATAGCTGGAGCTCTTCCTGTACCTGGGTACCGGTTGCGATGACGGCTTCGACCGACCCTCCGTACTTTTTCTTCAACCGTTGAATCAGCTCCAGGCGGTCCTCGACGACCGCCTGCCGTTCAGGGTCTGCGTCTAACTGTTGCGCATAGTCGCGCAACCGCCCGGCAAGTTCTTTCAGTTGAATCGCCGATTCCGTTGCGGCCTGCTCACAATCGCCCATCGCCGGATCAGTCTGGGCCAGCTCGGCAAGGGCCCGCCCGATCCGCCCCAGCCTGGTGAGGACCGCCTGCTCCTCCTCCTGCAATTCCGCATGGACCTCATGAGCCAACTCACGGAGCCGATGCGCATGGACCAATCGCTGCCGCTCGCTCCTGAGCCGCTCTTCTTCATCGGGCAGCAGGCCAGCCTGCTCGATCTCCTGGGCCTGGAATCGCAACATATCCTCAATCCTCGCGCGATCGACGACTTCGCCCTGCAAGGCCTCAAACTGTGTGCGAAGATTCTTCCAGCTCTGGTAGGCCTGTTCATACCGGCCGCGTAATTCCTGAATGCGGCCGAACGCATCGAGCGCATCCAATTGCTTAGCCGGGGCCAGCAACGATTGCTGCTCATGCTGGCCATGGATATCGACGAGGGTGCCCCCGAGCTCTTCAAGCACACGCAGGGGGCAGAGGCTGCCGTTGACGTAGACCCGGTGGCGCATTCCTTCGCCGACTTAATCTTGAGAGCCATGGTGGTGGGGAGGGGTGGGTTTTA
>JAPLLI010000136.1 GCA_026387615.1 Nitrospirota bacterium | reverse complement strand
GAAGACACGGTCGTGCAGCTGGAGGAGAAGCGTCACGTCTGGGACGTGCGCGGAGGGAAGTACCTCGGATTCGTGGACAACTTCAAGATCAAGCTCGACCTGTACCCCAAGTTCTTCGCGCTCCTACCCGCCAATCCTGGCGCCGTGAAACTCACGCCCGAGAAGACGCGCGTGAAGCAGGGAGAAATCCTGCGGTGCGTCATCGAGGTGCCCTTCAAGGAGGGAGCGGACGAGGCCATCCGGAAGCTGGGCCACGTCGTGCACATCGAGGTGCTCGACCCTGCCGGGAAGGAGCTGGAGTGGTATCGCGACAACATCCTCATCGAGGGATCCAGGTCAACGGTTCAAATCCCCATCAGCTTCTCCGAGAAGCCGGGAAGGTATACCCTGAAGGCGCGCTCCCCCATCACGGGCGGCACGGCAGCGGTCAATGTCCAGGTGGAGTAGTGTTTGAGAGTCCTTCGATTATTCACCATGAGCAAATCATCATCGGTCAAAGCCATGACCTCACGGGAACGGGCCCTGGCCGTTCTGAACTATCAGTCTTACGACCGTTTGCCCATCGTGCATTTTGGATTATGGGGTGCAACCTATCAGAAATGGGTGGCCGAGGGGCACATGCCGGTGGAGGCGAATTGTTCACCGGCCAAACTGGGCAAGGCGCTGGGTTTTGATTTTGGCTGGGAGAACATGTACGGGCCCAACCACTGGATGGATCCGCCCTTCGAATCCAAGGAGATCAAACGCTTCCTCGACGGGACCACTCACGTTCTCAACGGGGATGGCGTGGTGTTGATGCAGCGTCCCGGCGCCGCCGGCATCCCGGCGGAGATCGACCATCTGCTCAAGGACCGGGCCTCCTGGGAGGAACAGTTCAAGTGGCGGTTTCAATGGACGCCCGAGCGGGTGACGCACAGCATGATCCATGTGGACGGCCAGCCGCTGCGCTTTGACCAGGGCGGGTGCGAATGGCTGAAGCAGAGGAAGCGCGATGGACTCTTCGGCCTGCACTGCGGCAGCCTGTACGGCAGCATCCGCAGCATGCTTGGGGTGGAAGGCGCCTGCTACCTGATGGCGGATGACGAGGAGCTGTTCGACGAGATCATCCAGACAGTGGCCGACATCACCTACCGAAACGTCGAGCTGGTCTTGCAGAGTGGCATCCCCTTTGACTTCGGACATTTCTGGGAGGACATCTGCTTCAAGAACGGCCCGCTCATCGCCCCCGCGTTTTTCAAGGGGAAGGTGGGGCCGCACTACGCGCGGATCACGCGGTTGCTCAAGAAGCACGACATCCACATTGTTTCGCTGGACTGCGACGGCAAGATCGACGCGCTGGTGCCCATCTGGCTCGAGATCGGGGTCAACACGATGTTCCCGATCGAGGTTGGTACCTGGGGCGCCAGTATCAAGCCCTGGCGCGAGCAGTACGGAACAAAATTGCTGGGCGTGGGCGGAAGGGACAAGACCGCGATTGCCCGCGACCGCGCGGCGGTGGAGGCCGAGGTGGAGC
>JAPLLI010000013.1 GCA_026387615.1 Nitrospirota bacterium | reverse complement strand
ACCCAGATGGGGAGCATGTCGGAATGTTCTTCGTCGCGCAGCACGACGATGTACGCGTTGTTGTAGGGGTCGAACATCAACCCCTTTATATGCATCTGTGTAATCACGACAAACTGCGTCCTCTTTTTTGCCTGTTTAGGGTCGTGAGGAGATGCGGATCATCCAGGTGGATGGATCAAGAAGGGAGCAATTTAGCATTTCCGAAACAGGCCTGTCAACGAAGCCAGCGAGATCGCTGGAGAAATTCACGGGAGGCTCTGCCGCCACAGACCTGGTTGGCAACTCCGCGAGGTCTGTGGCGCAGGATTAGGCTTGGGGGCGAAAGTTCTGGTCGATCTTTGCGGTATCAACCTGCTCGCTCTGTTCGCCGAGCTTCAGAAACGCCTTCATCTGTTTCTTGACCAGTTCTCGGCCGCTTTCTTCACCCAGGTTGACCTGGTACTCGTTGATGACCATGACCCGCATGCCTTCCCACTTTTTCCAGCAGGGTTTACAGACTTTGGTTTTGATCTCCGCTTCGAGCTTCCCCATGAAAAGGGTGTCGGTAATGACTTCTCCTGCTTGCCCGCACGTCACGCACTGAACATCTGCCATGGTCTGAGGGTCCTTCCGCCTAGAGAAATAAATGTGAGGGCCGATTGTAGCACCGCGGTCGTGCTAAGAAAAGAGGGGAGATCGATTGACCCGCACATGGCTTCGTGTTATGAAGATTTGCCAGTTGTAGAATGTATGTGCCCGGATGGCGGAACTGGCAGACGCGCCGGACTCAAAATCCGGTTCTCGTAAGAGAGTGGGAGTTCGACCCTCCCTCTGGGCACCATCATTCACTTGCAGCAGCAGGGACCAGAAGAGGTTTCTGCGGTTCGTTCAGTTTGGCTGATTATGCGGGAATCGACAACGAAATCATCGCAATATATCCCTCTTGACATGGCGGAATGGGTGGCCTATAGTCCGCGCCCTAGAGCAGGGATGAGAAAATTTTAACCTGATCATGTTGGTCCCAATCTTGTTGTCCGTCATTATCACTTCATTTTCTAATCTCACCAAGGAGGCAGCACATGCGTAAAGTGTTGGCACTAGGAACGGCAATTCTTTTTGTCGGTTCCGTGGGTGTGTCAATCGCTCAGGAGCGCTTGCAAACTAACCAATCCGGGTTAGGCGTAGGCGAAGGAGTTGGGGATGTGTCGGGGTCGAGCACTCGCGTGACCACCTTCGACCGAAGCAGCTTCCTCGATCGGTTGTCGCAAGCGGAAACCATTTATGGCCGCGTGATCGGTCTCGATCTGCCGGCTAAGAAAATGCATCTTGAGGGCGGCGGAAGCTCTCACGATGAGGGCCGTGCGGGTGGTGGTGCCATGAACTACCGCCCCGTCTATTTTGATGACAAGACCAATTTCGATCAGATTCGTATTCTTGAGTCTGGTGACGATGTGACCATTCAGGCCTACGAGGAAACGAGTGCAGCCCAGCCGTTCGGCACGGGCCGTAAGATCGTCCGTGAGATCACCGTCATGCGTGGGAATGAGAAGCTCGCTGGTAACGGCGGACTTGGGCAGCGCCCGAATCCGGCGACCGAGCGCGGGATTAACACGAACAGTGGCGCCATCACCGGTGGTATCGCTGGAGCGGTGCTCCCAGGCAAGATCGATTCCGGTATCACCAGCCCGGTGGGTGAATATACCGGTGCCGCTCCCTGCTGGCAGTGTGAACCGCAACCAGGATGGGGCAATGCAGTCGGCAACAAGTCAGACTACGGGACGGACTATACCAAGCCAAACTTGGTCAATGGTCTGAACTAAGTCGAACTACATTCCGTAAGGATGTGAGAAGGGGCAGCGTTTCGCTGCCCCTTCTTTTTTTGCGCGCAGCGGGTCGCTACAATGCACGCACATGAGCGAGGGAGCGCGACAGTGAAGGATCAGCCTGATACCGAGTTAGATTTGCGGGGCGTCATCTGCCCCTATAACTTTGTTAAAACGAAGTTGAAGCTGGAAGCGATGGAAGGAGGGCAGATTCTTTCCATCCTCTTGGATGAGGGCGACCCGATTCAGAATGTCCCTCGCAGTGTGAGCAACGAGGGCCACACCATTCTGTCGCAGGATCGTGTCGACGGATCCTATCGTGTGCTCATCCTCCGCCGCGAAGACGAGTAGCTCCCGGCGTTTCCTTCTTTTTCCTCCTCATGCCACTCCTGGCAGTCGCCCCTTCAATCATGATCGTTACGGCTGCGTTCCTGGGCGCTAGTCCCATTGTTTCGAGTAGCAGCGCCGGCGTTCCTCGCACGAGGGTTTCGTCGCTCATCGTGAGGTTGATGGCGAGAGCGATGTGTCTGGATGGCAATATCTGCACCAGGACTTTCAGCAGCCTGGTCAGAGATCCTGGCGCCAGGTAGAAGGCGAGGGTTCTTCGCTCCTTGCGGAATTGGGAGAGATATTCTGTCAGACGATGGCTGGTTGAGGGCAGGTGCCCCTCAAAGATGATCGCATCACCGGAAAAACCTGAGAGCGCGGTCGCGGCTGTCAGGGCAGAGGGGCCTGGGATGGATTTGACCGGGATTCCTGCCTGATGGGCCGCCGCCACCAACAGACTGCCCGGGTCGTAGATGACGGGAGTGCCGTGGTCTGAGACGAGGGCGACATCCTGCCCCTGCGTGAGCTGATGCAGGAGAAGCCGAACTTTTTCGTCGCGATTGCGCGGGCCGTAGCTGGTGAGCGTGGCGGTGATGCCATGGTGGGCCAGGAGCGTCTGGGTTTCGCGAGGGTCTTCGGCTGCAATCATCGACACAACGCGCAACGTCGCCAGGGCTCGAAGCGTGATGTCGTCGGGGTGGCCGATCGGCGTGCCGACGATGTAGAGGGTGCCGGGTGCGCGAGACCCGGTTGTCGTGCCTGCGACATTGCGATCGTTTGGTTGACTCCCATCTCGCCCCATCGATATAATTCCTTGTTTAACGCCCGTCTTTTTGTCCTGAAAAGTTGAGAGGATAGACCTCTATGGCCGCCATGTTTTTCGTGGTGACGATGGCCCTCTATTTTGCGGCCACCGTTTCCTTTCTTGCCTATTTGCTCTGGCCTTCGGAAGCCCTGTCAAAAGTCTCGCTGGGTATTACGGCCGTCGGGTTTGCCGCTCATACGATTGCCTTGGTGGCCCGCATGGTCGGTGCGACAGAGATTGCGCCTCCAGGGTTCCATGAGGCCCTGTCATTTTTCTCCTGGATGTTGATTCTGGTGTTCCTGGCCGTGGAGGTTCGCCATCGCCTGCATGTGCTGGGGTCGTTCATCGTCCCTCTGGCGCTGGTTTCGTTGCTCTCTGCCGCGGCCTTGCCGGACACGGCTCCGACCTTGACTCCGATGTTTCGAACCCTGTGGGTCCATGTCACCCTGAGCATGCTCGGCACCGTCGGGTTTGCCGTGGCCTTTGTGGCTGGTGTCATGTATCTGATTCAGGACGGACTTCTCAAGTCCAAACGGTTCAATACCCTTTACGCCAAGTTGCCCGCCCTGGATTTTCTTGACCATCTGAATCAACAGTCGATTGTGACGGGGTTTCCGTTGTTGACGCTCGGCATCATCACGGGGGCGCTGTCCGCCGAATTCTCTCGCGGGTCGTACTTGAACTGGAACCCCGAACAGACCTGGGCGTTGGTGACGTGGGTGTTTTACTTTGCCGTGCTGATGGGGCGGTTGACGATGGGCTGGCGAGCCAAACGCGCGGCCTATTTGACGATCATCGGATTTGCCGGAGTGGTTTTGACCCTCATTGGCGTGGTCCTTAAGAGTCATGGACCGGTGTCGTAAGATGCATATTGTCGTCGTCGGATTAAGCCATAAGACCGCCCCGGTGGAAATTCGCGAGAAGCTCGCGGTTCCTGAAAGCCGGATGGGCGAAGCTCTGACCCGTCTTTGCTCCTATCAGGGGGTGCGGGAAGGGATCTTGCTGTCGACCTGCAACCGTGTCGAAGTCTATGCCGTCGTCGATGAGATCGACGCAGGATACGGGCGCATCCAGGAATTTCTGGCCGATGCCCACTTGTCATTGTCGTCGGAGCAACTGACGCCCCATCTGTATTGGCATCAGGGGGATCGGGCGATCAGCCATTTGTTTCGCGTGGCCTCCAGTCTCGATTCCATGATCGTCGGCGAGTCGCAGATCCTGGGGCAGATTAAAGATGCCTTTGAAGCCGCCCTGACCCATAAGTCGAGCGGCATCATTTTGAACAAGGTCGTGAAGAAAGCCATCTCCGTCGCTAAGCGTGTGAGGACGGAGACGAAAATTGCCGAGATGGCGGTGTCGGTTAGCTATGCGGCGGTCGAACT
>JAPLLI010000143.1 GCA_026387615.1 Nitrospirota bacterium | reverse complement strand
CTTGCCGGCTCAGATCAAAGCAGGACGATTCCGTCTGGACCTCTACTATCGACTGAACGTCTACCAACTGCGCATCCCGCCGCTCCGCGAACGGCCAGAAGATATCGAGCCCATCCTAACCTCGTTCTTAGATGTTGCCCGTCGCGACCATGGCTGCCGCATCAAGGGCATCACCCCGGCCGCTCTGACCATCTTGCAAGCCCACGACTGGCCCGGCAATGTGCGGGAGCTGCACAATGTGGTTGAAGGACTCACGATCACATGCAAGGACGAGATGATCCAGCCGGACCAACTCCCTGCCTCTGTGCGAAACACCCCATCAGCGGGACCGAACGGAGAAAGCGAAAAGACCTCGCTCCTAGCCTTCGGCCTCTCGGCTCAGGAGATGGAAAAGAAACTCTTGAAAGAAGCGCTGGACCAGGCAGGCGGCAACATTTCTGAAGCCAGCAGGCTCCTCAAGATCACGCGCAATACGCTACGGTATCGCATGGCGAAGTACCACCTCTGATCGGATGCTGAAACAGACCCCCAACTTCGTTCTCAGCTCGTCAAAATCCTCAACGTACCCCCTGAAGGGTACGCCTCCGGTTTTGACTCGCCTGCGGCCTCGTTGGATGGCCTGTTTGAGCATCCTCACCAGAATCCCCTCTGTTTAGCCCACGACCTCGTCGCCCCCCCCCTTGCCAATGTCCTGAATTTAAGACATACTAAGCACGTGAAATCGCTCACGTTTCACCCCAAGACGCTGGCATTCATCCGAAGTCAATCGCCGATGATCAAACGGGAAGTCGGCGAAGCACTCCGTGATGTTCAGAGAGGTATCAGCATCGGCCTGCCGCTCAGTAGGCCGATGCCCTCTGTAGCATCCGGCGCACATGAGCTCCGGATAAAGAGCGCAACAGCAACCGTACGGGTGTTCTACTTTGTGAAAGTGGCGGACACGATCATGGTGTTTCACGGGTTCCAAAAGAAAACCCAGAAGACACCGGCACACGAAATCGCCGTCGGCCAACAGCGCCTAAAGGAGATATTGGATGGCTACGTCTAAGACTCGCAAACGTGTGACCGTTCGGACAGCCGAAGACCTTGGGCGCGCCTTGGGTTTATCAGCGGCTGATACGGCCGAAATGGAATTTCGCTCCGAGCTCACCGTCGCACTGGCGAAAATCATTCAAACAGGACGGCCCACCCATGCCGAGATTGCGAAGCGCGCCGGCACATCGAGAACCAGAGTGACCGCGATTGCAAATGGGAACACGCACGGAGTCTCAACCGATGTGCTCATCCGAGTTCTCGCCGCAACAGGCCACCGCGCTGAAGTTCGGGTGAAAAAGGCCGCTGCATGAAGAGGGCGGGTTAAGGCTTCGGAACTTCTAAGTCTTTGCAGATCTTAAAAACGAGGAAATCGTTGATCTCTCGATGGCGGGGGATGGTTGACGTTTTGCCGGCAAAGCGGTTCACATACACACTATGGCTTCCGCCTTCACGAAGGAGCTGGACACCGAAGCGTTTGAGGAGCCGAATCAGATCGATCCATTCTATGAAATAGAGGCGAGATGCTCCCGGATCACGGTCTTACTCCCGAGAGATTCTTGCGCTAACGCACGGTTAGATTCCAGGACCAGTTGAACGGCCTCCTGAAGATTGGTCCGGGCTTCATCGAGCGTGTCTCCCTGCGTGCTTGCACCGGGCAACTCCTCGACAAACGCAATATACCCTTCTGGTACTTGATGAAACACGGCGGGCAGCTGTTCCTTCATAGCAATGATCTCCTTACGCGTGAAGCATAGCCGAAAGAATGAGCAGATCTAGAGGATCTCCTGTGCTCGTGCAACGCGCGGTCGCGGACTCCCCTCGTTGGACACGCGCAGTAGAAGATCAATCAGCCCCCATCCCTGAGGAGAGAACGAGCAAGCTTGGCAGGATCATTCATCTCGTCCAATGCACGCAATCAAGGATCGAGCAGGCCACCCGTCAGAATGCACAATTGCAAGACCCGACCCCGTTTCGTCGCCGGGCGTCATATGGGGGAACAGACAAGGACAGCAAAAACCTACCCTGTGCCGCTGAAGTCATTAATTTGAAACTAATGACTATCGGGCGGCAGTGTAGCAAAGGTGGGGACACTGCTACACCACGACCTTGAGCCAACTCAGAAGGGAGGGTGGCGAGTTACCGCCGATTCTGCAAGGCCAAGACGAACTGCTCCAGGCAGGAAGTTCCTGAACCAATCTAGCAGAAACAGAAGCCGATAAAGTGCGCAGCAATAGAGATCACTATATACCCAAGGAACATCCACAGCGCGATCCCGATACGTTCCTGTTGGCGCGCGGACGCTTGTCATATTTCCTCGCACAATAGGCAGTTGGTCCCCAGCCCAGCGTACGAACGTGACTCTCTGTTGCAGTCTTCCCGGTGTGACGTTTCCATGATCCCCCCTCTGTTGGTTACGGTCTGTGATGCAGCGTTGCAGCGCGCACCATATCCTAAACAGTGGATGAAGCACCTACGGTTTCACGAGACCACACGGAGTACAGGGGTCACAGCGTATAACCACTCGGACATATAATTACTTGTATTCCTCCAACTTTCGGCATACAGTCCCCCGCCAAAGCACTTATTTGCTAAAACCTAAGGAGCCAGATGAAAGCCTTCTTACTTCTTGTGCTAACGCTGAAC
>JAPLLI010000009.1 GCA_026387615.1 Nitrospirota bacterium | reverse complement strand
TGTATTGTTCGAGCCGCTTCTTGCGTCTCTGGTATTGCCCTGTACCCTTCTGTTTTTCCGGTTTCGATGTCCCTCCCCGCCCAGAAGGGAAACGGTTGTTCCTCCAAGGCAATGGCCGATCCCTGTTTCGGTCGTGCCATTTTTGGCTATTCAGTCGCGATCCAGCCATTCGTCGAGTCTCAGCCTTGAGCACCTTGTCCATTGCCCCTGGCTGGAAGGCCTGGAGGTGGGGGCTCTGCCTCTGGCTTGTCCTGTGTCTGGGACAGATGGGGCTGTCTCAACGTGCGGCAGCTGACGCGACGATGGCTGCACCGGTAGAGTTTTCCGGTTCGCTGATCAAGACCGTGAAGGGGAAGCAGTACCAGGCGCAAGTTTTTGCCAAGGGAGATCGTGTGCGGCTGGAGTATAAGTATGCGATCAGAACCGAGTACGGGTATTCGGCAATTGAGATCATCCGATTGGATAAATCGGAGACCTGGTACCTGCTGGCGCAACAAAAAGAACTGTTGGTGACAGGGCTGGACCCTGATGATCTGCTTCCGATCAGCCCACCTTTACCGGGAGAGCGGGAGCGAGCCCTGGTCGGGGAGGCGACTGCTATTGGCCGTGCGACCCAGCTGTTCGAAGTGCAGACGGATCATCATGGTCGAGTGGAACGGTTCTACGAGTGGGTAGATGTAGCGACTGGCGTGGTTTTGAAGCTTGTCAGTCGGGATCGGGAGTGGTCGTTTGCGTATGAACGGTTTAGACTGTCGCCTCAGCCAGCGTATTATTTTGACGAGCCGCCAGGATATAAAAAACGAGTGACGGCGACTGCGCCGCAAGGACGGGGGTAGAGAGACGATGGGTGATGTGATGAGGTGCAGGCGTTCGTGCCGGTTGAATCTGCTTGCCGCAGTGGCGGTGGCCTGCGTTTTTCTGTGGAGTGGAACGGGCTATGCCGGAACGTCATCGGTGCCCAAAGCTGCGCAAGAGGCGTTCGAGAAGAAAGATTATGCCCAGGTCCTCGAGCAGGTGGCCAAGCTGGAGAAGGAGCAGGCTGCGACGCCAGATGTTCGTCGGCTCAAGATCCGCTCGCTGCTCAAGCTCGGCAACCCCAAAGAGGCGCTCGGTGAGTATGACAAGCTGGAACTTGCGCTGAAGCAGGATGAGTTGCCCCTTTTGCGAGAGGTGGCGCTGGGGTTCATCGTCGTGATGGTAAAGGACATGCGCGATCAAATGCGCGGGGCTGCTTATACGGCATTGAAAGAGGTGGATTCGGACGAGGTCATCCCCTATTTTGAGGACGGCTTGAGCGATGGATCTGGACCGGTCCGGGTCCTCGCCGTCGAGGGGCTCGGTCGATCCGAGACGGGTCGGAAATCGACAAAGTTACGCGCGGCGATCGAGGATCAAGCAGGATTGGTGAAGGCCCGCGTGGTGAAAACGCTCGGTCGCTCGGGAGATCCAGGCGTCCTGCCGTTAGTCGAATCGGCGACGAAGGACGAGCTCACCACGGTGCGTATTGCCGCTTATGGCGCCTTGATCAGGCTCGGGAAGAAAGAAGTCTGGGCTCAATTGCAGCAGGCGGCAGAGTCGCTGAATCCTGAGGATCGAGCCGATGCGATCCGTACGATCGCCGATTTGAACGATCAGCGAGGCGGCCCTATCATGATAGAGTCGCTGACGTACAAGCAGCCTTCCGTTCGTGGCGCTGCGGCTCGGGGGCTTGGGCATCTTGGACGCAAGGAGGCGCGGGGACAGATTGAGCAGCTCCTGAAGGACCCGATCCCTGGCGTGCGCGAATCGGCGGTCGGGAGCCTGGCGGATCTGGGAGGAGTGGAATCGGTGCCAGCCATCACCAGGGCGCTCGGTGACGGGGCCGCGACCGTCCGTGCCTCGGCAATTGCTGCCTTGCTTCAGCTGGGCCAACCCTATCGGACGGTGGCGTCTACGGCGCAAGCGCTGGCCCAGCAGAACGACACGGCGATGCGGGCGTCCGTCGCCTATGCCCT
>JAPLLI010000139.1 GCA_026387615.1 Nitrospirota bacterium | reverse complement strand
GGGATATTTCCGTAGGGATTTTCTCCGCGCCGCTCTTTGTCTTTCAAATTTCCTGCTCTCTTGAATGCGCGCCTTGAATTCAGGAGTGTCTCGAATCTGTATTTCTTTCTTTTTCATAAAGTTTACTGCTACCGTATCTTCCACAGGCGAATATCGATGGGCACAACCGTTCCATCCTGTACGCTGACGCAGTTGTCCCCGCGGATATCCCCGACCCAGAGTTCGTCGTTTTGCGGATGCAGTCGCTTCTTCCAGACGAACGCTCGCTGGTTCACAGGCTCCCACCCGTGGCGCACGAGAAATGCGTCCACATCGTCCTGGGCCGATCGAACACCTCGAATGAACGGCATTTCCGTTACGAACCTGCCATCCGCAGTAAAACCGAGAATTTTTGGGGCGCATCCTCCGAAACTGCCCTCCCAGATGGGAAGACGATCCAAGTACTCGATGGGCATGGTCATCCGTTGGCAGATACGCCCATCCGCTACGTAGTAAATGTCGCCGTAGATCCCTTGCGGCAGGGTCAGCTTGATCACGGTGCTCTTTTCTGCGTTAAAAAACACTTCGTGCTCTGAACCGCGGGAGATCCACCTCCGGTGTGAGGGCCTGGTTAAAGCGGACCGCCTCACCCCCGTTCGCAGCGCAGCACGCTTCGCAGGGGAAAGGATGCCAGCGAAGCGGGGTGATCCTGCCCCTTTCTCCACGCTGAAGCGGGAGCACCTGGTCCAAAGCCTGCTCCAGGGTGACCGGGATCCTCGTGGCCGCCGCGACCGCTTTGGCAGTGCAGGCGCGAAGCTCCGCAAACGCGGTCATGACTTGGGGGGAGAGGGTGTTCTCCCATTTGTTCGGCGAG
Source organism: Nitrospirota bacterium (assembly GCA_026387615.1). Classification (GTDB taxonomy): domain Bacteria; phylum Nitrospirota; class Nitrospiria; order Nitrospirales; family Nitrospiraceae; genus Palsa-1315. The sequence goes on along the minus strand of JAPLLI010000139.1, from coordinate 1,272 downwards.
GGGTTTTTCATGGTGGTTGCGTAGGCATCCAACAGGCGTTCACCGCGATCCTACCCGACCGTCACTCCGGCATCTCGGAGAAGAGCCGCCATGCGCCTCGCTCCTTCAGAATTTGCGCTGTGGATCTTCACCACGGGGCGCTGATCCGGGGGCATCCGCACGATGAACCGGGCTATCGCCTCGAATGTCTCCCCGCCCACGGTCTCATGCCCTTCGGCCCCGACACGAAGGTAGCCGGCATCGTAATCGAGGCTGACTTCGGCCACATAGCCGCTGTCCAGGATCCGAATGGCATCCGTGATGGTACGGGCCAACTCCCAGCCTTCCGGGCAGGGACGGCAGTCATCGACGTAGAGTTTGATCATGTTGAAGAGCGGGTTCTGGGCACCGGCAGCTCCCCTCGGGAGCCTTCCCCTCCGGAGATATATCTGCTTGTTGGCCCCGATGGCCTACCGGGACAGATGGCGAATGAGCCGAGGGCTGCGGCGAGTCCAGGCCCGAGCGTACTTGGCCCAGTTGATTCTCCGACGAACCATAACGACCTTGGGTGGGGTGCCCTGGGTGCTGGGAGGTGTCTGGGTTGTCTTCATGACAGTTGTCCTTGGTCGCCTGCATCTTCGCACAAATAGATCGCCATGTAGAGGGCCGCTTTTGCCGGCATTGGCCGCGACACTGGTCCGTCCCTCCTTCGAACCGGATGGAAACTGGTGACCCCGCGAGCATGCTCACGCGCTGGTACTGGGGGTATCCGTAGAGGCGGCGAGCGCCTTCGCCTGCTTCTCGTGGCAGAAGATGCAGATTGGATCACCGTGTTCGTCCATCTCCACGTAACCGATGCCGCGTTCCTTCTTGCAGCGGCTGCAGACCTGGCGGGTCGCCTCGTGCGCTTCGAGAAGCGTCTTCGTGCGCTCCCGTGCCAGGGAGCGAGCCGTCTCCGTAAACTGCTGGGCCTTGACCTCTCGTGGTGTCATGAAATGGGAAGTGTGGTTAATGCCAAGGAGGGGGTCTTCATCATGGCATGGGCCGACCCAAGGAGAGAGAGTGGCCTCCTCAAGGTTGGGGAACCAAAGCCCGCGGGTTCAGCTCTTGGCCAGCCTGCGAATGGCGTTCGGATTGCGGCGCATCCAGGAGCAAACCGCGCGGGCGTGATTGACCCGCCGTCTGGCGGTGACGGGCTTGGTGGGCGCTGTCTTTTGGGTGGTGGCCTTCACGGTGTGAAGTGGAAGGGCGGTTTCCGAGAAGCCTCCATTGCCTCCCGCAAACGGCGTTGTT
>JAPLLI010000075.1 GCA_026387615.1 Nitrospirota bacterium | reverse complement strand
CACCAGATCGTGATCGGCAAGGATACCCGCATCTCCGGCTATATGCTGGAATCGGCCTTGACCTCCGGGATTTGCTCGATGGGCGTGGATGTGTTGCTGGTCGGTCCGATGCCGACCCCGGCGATTGCGTTTTTGACGAGGAGCCTCCGGGCCGATGCGGGGGTGATGATTTCGGCGTCGCATAATCCCTATCAGGATAATGGCATCAAGTTTTTCTCCAACGACGGGTTCAAGTTGCCCGATGAGATGGAAAAGCGTATTGAGGAGCTCATCGTGTCGAACGGGATTGCCCATCTCAGGCCGACGGCCGATGCCATCGGGAAGGCCTATCGCATCGACGATGCCGAGGGACGTTATATCGAGTTCGTCAAACGGTCCTTGCCGAAGACGTTTGATTTCAAGGGCATCAAGGTGGTGGTCGATTGTGCCAATGGGGCAGCCTACAAGGTCGCGCCAAAAGTCCTGCGCGAACTGGGGGCAACGGTCGAGGTGATCGGTGATAAACCGAACGGGATGAATATCAACGCCGGCTGCGGGGCCGTCCATCCTGAACTGTTGCAGCGGGCGGTCCGTGAGCAGGGGGCGGATCTCGGCGTGGCGTTGGATGGAGATGCCGATCGCGCCATCTTTGTCTGTGAGCAGGGCCGAGTCCTGGACGGCGATCCAATCATGGCAATGTTGGCGCTGGATCTGCATCGCCAGGGGCAATTGGCCAAACAGACGGTGGTGGGAACGGTCATGAGTAATTTCGGGCTGGAGCGGGCCATGACGAAAGCCGGGATCACGCTGGTGCGGACTGCCGTCGGCGACCGGTACTTGCTTGAGCGGATGTCGGCTGAGGGCTATAACTTTGGAGGGGAGCAGTCGGGGCATTTCATCTTCCTGGACCATAATACGACCGGTGACGGATTGCTGTCGGCCTTGCAAGTCCTGTCGCTGATGAAACGGACGGAGAAGCCCCTGTCCGAATTGGCCAAAGCGATGACGGCGGTGCCGCAAGTCTTGCTCAACGTGAAGGTGGCGACGAAGCCTGAGCTTGAGACGGTTCCCGAGCTGCAACGAGCCATCCGGGAGAGCGAGCAGCGCCTCAATGGCAGCGGACGTGTGTTGGTGCGTTACTCCGGGACAGAATCACTGTTGCGGGTGATGGTCGAAGGGGAATGTGATGACCAGATTCGCGATGTGGCCAATAGATTGGTCGAGGTCGTCAAGACGCATCTCGGGTAATCTTAGGTAACAGCCGGATTCAGCGTTTCCTAGTCGGCAGACTTTTTCAGCATTCTCGTGAGGGAGGCCCATGCTGCCACCTCTAACCCTTGCCTTCATTGCCGGGCTCCTCGTCGGATCACAGATTCCCTATGTCCCCCTTTCTGTTTCCTCTCTCCTTCTCTTTGCTGCGCTGAGCGCGGTTCTCCTTGAACGATGGCATCGTGTCTCCATCAGCCAGGCGACCTGGCTCTATGGCGCGCTCCTGGCTGGCGTGGTCTATTGGGCCGTGGCCGTTAATCTGCCTGCCAATGGCTCACTCGTTGAGCCGTCGTCCGATCGAGTGGTTGAGGTGACAGGCCGTATCGTGACGCCGGTGCAACAGGCGCCGGATCGACTGGTCATGATCATCAGGCCGGATGATCCATCCGTGACGTCGGGAATGTCCGGACTGGTGCGGCTGACCTGGCGCATGCCGGAGCGATTATTTCTGCAAGGCGATCGAGTTGGTTTTCGGGGGATGGTGCGCCGTCCGAGCGGCTCATTGAATCCCGGCGGCTTCGACTATGGGGCCTACCTTGAGCGGCAGGGGATTGAATCGGTCGCCACCGTGACAGGAGCTGAGTCGGTGCAGTTGTTGGAGTCCGGGCGAGGTCATGCCTGGTGGGGAATCTGGAACCAAATAGATCGGTGGAGGGGCAGCATCCGTCTCGCTGCGGTACAGGCGCTTCCTCAGCCGGCTCTGGGACTCTATCTGGGCATCATCCTCGGGGATCGAGGCTATTTGGATCAGGATCTGCGCGATCAGTTCATGGTGACCGGGACGGTCCATCTTCTGTCTATTTCAGGGAGTCACCTGGGCCTGGTTGCTCTGCTCATCTTCGCGGTCGTCAGATGGGCGATCATTTTGTTGCCTGCCGATTGGCTGCTGGCTCTGTCCAGGCGGATCACGCCAACCCGTATCGCCGCAGCCTGTACGATCCTGCCGGTGGCTGGCTATGCCTGTCTGGCCGGGGCGGAACTGGCGACGATGCGCTCATTGCTGATGGTGGCGGTGGGGCTGGGTGCGATCTGGCTCGGCCAGGAGCGCCGTCTCTTCCATGCCATCTCTGCCGCCGCGCTGGTGATCCTCTTACATGATCCACAAGCGCTGTTCGACATCTCCTTTCAGCTCTCATTTTTGTCCGTCCTTGCCATTGCCGGTTGGCTCTCCTGGGAGACCGCTGTTGAGGTGGAGGAGCTGCCGGACGAACCGTCGCTGCGAAAAACTTGCGCTCGATGGGGGAAAGACTCAGTGCTCATGAGCGGGGTCGTGACGCTGGTGACGCTTCCTCTCGTGGCCTACTATTTTAATCAACTGCCCTGGCTCGGTCTGTTCACCAATGTGGTGGCAGTTCCCGCGATGGGGATCGTGCTGGTCCCGATCGGGCTCGTGGCAGGAATCTGGCAGATCCTGACAGGGGGAGCCCTGCTGCCGTTGGCGTCGCTGAATCAGTGGTTGCTTGAGCAGTTTGTGGCAGCGGTTCGTCTGCTGTCGGCGTTGCCGGGAGGGGAATGGCATGTCGCGGCTCCGTCCCTGCTCACCATGGTGCTGTTCTATGGTTGCCTCGGATTGTTATGGCAGCGAACTGGTAGAGCGGCGTTGCGGGTGGCAGCAGGCGCCGGCGTGCTCCTGCTCTTGTTCTGGTGGGCCTGGTCTCCCAGATTATTTCCTGATAGGGAGCATTTTCGCGTCACGTTCCTGGACGTCGGGCAGGGGGATAGTGCGGTCGTTGAGCTGCCTGACGGCCAGGTGGTCTTGATCGACGGAGGGGCGACCTATGAGCGATTCGACATGGGCCGTGGAGTGGTGGCCCCCTTTCTCTGGAACAGGGGAATCCGCACCATCGACCAGGTGATCGGTACGCATCCGCAACTGGATCATGTCGGAGGCCTGGCCTGGGTGGTTCGTAATTTCAGCGTGAAGCATTATTGGGTGTTGGGCGAGACCAGGGAAGAACTGTTCTATCGACGACTGCAACAGTCATTGGCCGATCGAGGATTATCTGAACAGGTGGCCAGAGAGGGACAGGACATCCTGTCGTCGGGCCCCTGTCGGATGGTGGTCCTCAACCCGCCAATGGACAAGCCTGTGAATCTGCCGATACGTGATCGTCATGCGGGAGGGCAGAGTCTGAACAATCGTTCCGTGGTGACGCAGTTGACCTGTGGTCACCATCGAATGCTCTTTGCTGCGGATGTCGAGCGGGAGGGCTTGGCGCGGATGACGAGCGCGACGCCCCATGATCCGATCGAGGTGCTGAAAGTTCCGCATCACGGAGCGGTGAGTTCCTTGAATCGTGACTGGCTGGCCTCGGTCCATCCCACCTATGCCGTATTTTCCGCCGGGCGTCATAATCCCTATAGGCACCCGGCTCAGGCCGTTCTTGAGGCCTACGAGGCGGAAGGGATTGCGAGGCTGCGAACCGATCGTGACGGGGGTGTCTGGTTTATCGGAGAAGTCTCCGGCGAGGAGCTTCACGTCCATCGAACGAGAGAAGGGCTGTGGCAACCGACGAACAAAGCCTCTTGCCTCTGGGCCTGCGAACAGGCGAACTGGGCCAGGCTGTGGCAACAATGGCGTGACCGCTTGTGATCGTTGTGCGGGCCTGGTTATTTGGAGTGAGCGCGGGAGACCAGTTGACTGGTGAGGCGGCGGCAGATCTCCCAGAGCCAGGATGGATAGTGACGGCAGCGGGAAGGAGAGGAGAGCCAACGGCCTCGCAGCTTCTCTGACGGCAGCAGGTTGCGGCGCAGCTGCAGCAGTTTCCCCTTGAGCGAGTCTTCCCAGCACAACATCAGCAGGGCCATGAAGGGTCCCACGAGCAATGCTTGTGGCACGTGCAGGACTCCGCCTCTCCACCTGAAGAGCGCCTGGCCAAGGAGCCGGCTCAGGTTTCGCGATGGTTGGATGGCTGCAAGAAATTCCGAGGGAGCGGAGGCGCCTAAGAGCTCATGGCTCAAGAGCAGGCTGAGAGAGATGGACGTTTCGATTCGTGCTTGTTTCACTCGCTGAGCCAGGTCCTGCCAGGGCAAGTCCTGGCCATAGAGTTCCAGCAGCAAGGCAATGTCGAGCAGCGATCGAAGAGAGGCCAGTCCATCCTTCACGGCATGGAGGCAGGTGTAGAGGAAGAGGTCCGGGAGGGCCATTGTCCAGATCCTTCGACCCTCCCAGGTGATCGGAGAGGCCGAGCGCCAGACCGATTCGATATCCAGCCCTGCGACATGACGTTCCCCCAGATCCCTATGTAATTCGATCAGTACGCGTCCCCTTGTTCCATCGGTCGTGACGAAGGAGACGTGGTAGTCCGCTCCTTGCTCCTCCTCAGCCAATTTCGTACAGCCTGCTGCTTCGAGGAGCTGCTGGCTTGCCTGAAGATCTTGGGTCCTGACCAGGAGATCCAGGTCCAACGTCGGGCGCAGGGCGGCATCTCCGTAGAGGAGGTCTGCCAGGTAGAGGCCTTTCAAGGGAATCACCGGAATGGCTGCCTGGTTGAAGAGTCCCAATAGACGGAGCAGCTCGTGACGGAGACGTAGATTCCAGACCAGGCAGGAACGAGCCCGGTCTGCCAGCGTCGTTCTTGCTGTGTCAGGGGCCGTGAGAGTTGGAGTTTGCGTCAGGTGCTGGTGGAGTAGAGGTGTGATCCCCTGCAGCTCTGCCTGGTCGAGGACTGAGATCCAATCGAGGGGAGAGGCCAGGAGCTGCGTAAGTCGTTGGGTTCGTTCCCTGCTCAATGTTGGATGGGCCAGGCAGAGGAGCAGCTCGTCCTCATGGCTCAAGGGGGGGCAGAGTTTTGTGCTGTGATCAGATGGCATGGCGGAGATCGGTGAGGATGGCATCACGTACCGAGGGAAGGGCCGAGAAGTTCTGAGGGATCGACAATTGTTTGACCGGCACCTGGGCCACCAGCCGTTCGACAAAGCAGAATTGTCTGGCCAGCATCGCTCTGTCTCTGATGTCCAGCCGGAAGAGGCAGGTGAGAAGTTCCATGAAGGCCAGGCGCGGCGGGAATGGTTGGAGGCTGAAGGTGCCGGTCTCTTTGCCTGCTTCAGGGCCTTCTGGCTGCGAGAGGATATAAAGCCGAGCGAGCGGAAGCGGCTCAGTCGGAAAGGCCTGGCTCTGACCTGGGAGCAGCAATCGATGCTTCTCCGTGTAATGGGCCACCGAGCGGAGGTGGCCTGGATCGAGGGAGAGGCTCTGCGTGACATCGTCCCAGAGTCGGAGCCCTGGATAGCCTGGCACCGCGACAATCCGTCCCTCCTGCTCCTTGAGTACGAGACAATCGTCGCTAATCACCGGATAGCCTGCGAGGAGGAAACTGGCTGCCAATGTGGACTTGCCGACGCCGGCCGGTCCGGCGAAGGCGCAGATGCCTTGAGGCGTCAGTACGGCTGTGGCATGGAGGGCATCCTGTCCTCGCAGGTTGAGCAGCAGGGGGAGCGCTTGATTTAGGAGAATGTGATGCAGGGTCTCTTCTGGCACGTCCCGGTTGGCCAGGGCGACGACCTCCGTTCCCTGCCGGTCTACCAGAAAGTCTGCCAGATCATGAAAGCGGAGCAGATAGCCTGGTTTGCCTCCGAGCAAGGCCTGCTCTTCGATATCGGCGCAGGACAACCAGGGCTCCTCGCCAGGCATTGCCATGGAGAGGAACCAGGAAGAGGGGCAGAGGCTGTCATCCAACTGGGGAAGAAAACGAACAGAGAGGTCCAAGCCTTGGGCCTGGTCAAGGTCTTCTGTGGGCGACAATTCCACCAGCGGCCTGTCGCTACCCAGGGTGATGCCGCTGACCTGGTAACAGAGCAATTTAGATGGCTGATCGAGTGAGCGGGTCATAAGCTATTGCGGGTCATGACCTCGGTAACGAATTTCGCTGCCTCATCGAGGGAGCCGAATAGGGTCGAGTGACGGAGGTAGACGTCGCGCTCGATCTCCCCAAGAGATTTTTTTCCGTCGCAGAGTTCCAGAACCGTTCGTCTGGCTTCACCCCGAGGGGTGAGGGTCGGGATGAAATCAGGTCTGGTTTTCTGTAACGCTTCCTTCGACAGGAGCAGGCCCTGGAAGGTTGAGTGGGAGAAGCTGGCTTTGGTCACATCCCCGGTGGCTCCCTGTACGACTACGTTCCAGGTGATGACGAGGTCTTCCGGCAGGATGCTCATGGTGATGAGGATGCGGTCGCCTGGAACGACAGGGACCGGGCGACCCAGGGGGAAGAACATGTTTTGGCGATCGATTCTCTGTTCGCTCAGAGGCGAATTGGTCAGGGTGACTGATGGAGATAGGGTTGCTGAGAACCACCCGCCGATTGCATGCAGGATTCCTGGTCGGGAGACCGTCACAGTCGCCGTCAGGCCCAGTAAGGACGGAGGTGCATTGGACGCGTCCAGGGAGGTCAGGATGGCTTGGTCTCCCAGGAGCTGGTTTGGGGTGAACGAGGCCGGATAACCGGTATTTTCCGCGAGGGCTCTGACCGGACGGAAGTCGAACTCCGCCGGGGCGCTATTCCAGAACTCGACCTGGTCCCACAGTGGCTGAGCTTCGACCGGCGCCACGATCAAGTCAATCCGGGAGGGAATCGTGATCCCGCCTGGTTTGAGGAAACGCTTTCGCGCATCACGGAAATATTCCAAGAGGCCAGCTTCGAATCCGAAGCAGCCAATCTGATCTGCGACTACGACATCCACCAGTTCCGGGAGGGAGGTTCTGGTGGAGGGCTCGTTGATGAATACCGTCCGGCCGTCGAATCCGTTGGCCTGGCAGATGTCCCTGGTGAGCTGAATGATGTCCGTGCTCTCGATGGAGTAGAGGCGTGTGGCGCCGGCCCTGCAGGCAAGCAGGCCCAGGATGCCGGTGCCTGCACCAAGGTCCAGCACGACGTCGCCCTGTTTGACCACTTCCTGAATGGCAGCCTGGAAGGCAGCCATACGTACCGGATCGGAGAGGTACTGACGATGTTCATCCAGGATGAGCGACAAGAGACTGCCTCATAGAGTCATAAGTGGATCGGATTAATTATTTATCCGATCCCTGGACCATGATCATGCCGGATTTTCCATCCGGCTTTGATCCTTGTTTGTGCTCTGTGAGTTTGGCCACGTTTCCATATTCTGTCAGGGTCGGGGCGCGATAGGGTTTTTTCTTGCCGGTCTGGGTCTGTTCTTGTGCCATGGGACGGTTCTCCTTGTAGTGGTGCGATTGCAATCACACCGGTTGTGGGGCTGGCTCCCAGCGTAATGACGACTCTTTCGATGATCGATCCTGCTCCAGCATGGCCTGCCTGAGCCATAGCTCGATCCCGACGACCATCCAGAACGGCCAGAGGCCTGAAGGGGCCGAGTCTGGATGGTGGTTCGCCTCGGCCTCCATCTTGGCATAGGCGCGTTGAATTTTCTCTCCATCAATCCAGCCCCTGTTCGCTGTCTGCAATGAGTCGAAGATCTGGCTTTGTCCAAGGGAGCGTAGGGTCTGGAGGAAGACGGTGGAGAACTCTGCCTTGGTCGTCCGTTGCCGCACCGTCTCCGGAAGAATTCCCTGCATGGCCTGACGAAGCAGGTGTTTGCGTTGAGGGCCGCGCCACCGTTGGTCTTCTGGCAAAGAGACGGCGAACTCGGCGAGCCGGCGGTCCGCAAAGGGATGTCGTTCTTCCAGCGAAAACCATGAAGCCGCGCGATCTTCGATTTCGAACATATGGGCCCACCAGCCGCTTCTAATAGTCAGAGCCAGATCTGCTTGCGCCAGGCTTGGGTAGCGGCTCCGGTCCGGCTCCAGCTGGATCCGGTCTCGCAAGTGAATTATTTTGGCAAAGTCTGGATTGAGCCAGGAGGGGAATCTATGACGGCCCAGCCCTCGTCTGATGAGCTGACGGAGGGGTTGCGGCAGCAGCGGCCAGAGGCCGTAGCGTAGGGCCATGTCCAGGCCATCGGGAAAGCCTGAAGCGCCAAAGTCATTCCTGAGCCGGCGGCCTAAGGTCAGGAGCTTCCCTTGACGAAGGAGATCTCCGGCTCCGAGATAGCTGCCGGTCAGCCATTCGTCTCCGCCTGTTCCGGTCAGGAGCAC
>JAPLLI010000208.1 GCA_026387615.1 Nitrospirota bacterium | reverse complement strand
AATTCGCGGCACTGCCTCGACCGTCATGGCATCCGCAACCGTATCTTGAATCACATAGCCGATCGGCGCGAGCAGCACGCTGATCACATACCAGGCCTCAGCCGGCAAGATGGCTGTCATCGCCTCACGGCTGCCGATCAGTCCGACCATGATCAAGAGACTCGTCGCGATCAAGCCTGCCCCGAGGGAGACCAGCCAGCCCTTCCAGCGCCAGATCAAATCCACCAGATGGCCGATCGGCATCTTGAGCGCCCAGGGAATGCCGGCCCAGAAGGACAGAGCGGCGAGAAAGGAAGCGGAGAGTCCGAGGTAATCCTTGACGAAAAAGGTGCCGACGATCCCGGTTAAACCGGAGATGCCCGCCGCCACATAGACCATGAGAGGCGGCAGATAGGACAGCCGCATCTCCCGGCCCAGCTCTAACACATTGCGATCGATCCAACTGGCGAGTCGCATCAACATACTAGGGCGACATTCTGGCAGGCTGGCGACGCTCGATCAACGTCTGCAATTGTGATTGCATCGCCTCAGCCGACAATCGTACGCGATCCCCATGTCCTGCCAAGACCCATTCAAACCGATAATCCAGAAGCTTCTGCAGGGAGTCCAGCAACACGCGCTTTCTCCAGACCAGCTGGCTCGGCGCACGTAACATCTGCTGCTTCGAATCCCACCAGAGATGATCTCCGGTGAATAAAAATCTATTCTGATACAGCAGGGCCATGCTGCCAGCCGTGTGGCCCGGGACGGGAATGATCTGAAACTGCGGCAGGACCTGGCTGCTATCCACGTCTTCGATAATCCATTCCGCGCCAGGGGCCGCCTCGAGATCCGCGCGATGAATGATCCGCTTCGCGCCGAAATGCGCCGCATACTTCTCCACTTCGGCCACGTCATCTTTGTGGGTCAAAAAGATGTAGGACAGACCGCCCTTCCGCTCGAAGGCCTCGACCAGATGTTTGAGGTAGCGAGGCGAGTCGATCAGCCAGTTGCCGTCCGGATGTTCGAGGAAGAAACTGTTCGCGCCAAAAGACTTCTCGGAATTAAATCCGCAGTAATAGACCCCGTCTTCGAGGTGCAGCGGGAAGCTGGCCATGGCTTCCTGCATCCGTGCCGGTTCGCTCTGCTCTGTCCCGATCGAACCGACCGGGCAAGACAGGAGTGCTTGATAGGCCTGATGAAGAGGGCCCTCGTCGGTCGGCTGGCTGGTGACCGCGGAGAAGTCGCCGACTTCCTCGAAGCTCGCCGGCGCCAACTGGCGGCAGGTGTCACAATTGATACAAGTCGCATCGACGTAAAAATTGCCCGCGACATTGGAATCAAGTCGTTTGTTCTGATCGGCCATACTCAACCTCTATGCGTTGGCGCTATCCCTGACTGAGGATGGCATCTGCCTCGATTTCGACCAACATGTCCGGATCGATCAACCGCTTCACTTCCACCATCGTCGTCGCCGGTCTGATTGATCCGAATACTTCGCCATGGGCTCGGCCGACTTCCTGCCATTGATCAATGTTCGCCATATAGATTCTGGTCCGCACGACGTCCGTGAGCGACGCCCCGGCTTGCTGTAATGCCGCCTCAATCGTCTTGAAGGTCTGAATCGTCTGGGCATAGGGATCGCCCTTGCCGACCAGACCGGATGCCGTCATCGCCGTCGACCCAGACACGGAAATATGAGCCCCGACCCGCACCGCCCGCGAATAGCCGATCTTGCCTTCCCACGGACCACCAGTCGAAATATTCTGCCGCCCCATCTGCTCCTCCTACATCACAATGCCGCCGCCGGCGTGGATATTCTGACCCGTCAACCAACGGGCATCTTCACTGACGAGAAAGGCCACCACATCGGCAATATCTTTCGGTGCGCCAAGCCGCTTGAATGGCGACAGCTCGATGGCAATCTGCCGCAGCGGCTCCGTCACCCGACCCGTGTCGGTAAACCCTGGCGACACCGTATTGACCGTGATGTTGCGTGACGCCAGCTCTTGGGCGAGACCCTTCGTATATTGTTCGAGTGCCGCCTTGCTCCCGAGATGCGCGGTCGCACCGGGAAGATTCATATGGGTGGCATCGGTGGAAATGTTCACGATGCGCCCACCCTCTTTCATCACCTTGGCCGCCTCCTGCATCGCAAAGTAGGGCCCCTTGGAATTCAAGGCGATGATCTGATCAAAGTCCGCCTCAGTGGTTTCCGCAAGGGGCTTGGGCAAGAACTTTCCGGCATTATTCACAA
>JAPLLI010000186.1 GCA_026387615.1 Nitrospirota bacterium | reverse complement strand
TTGGAAACGCCGGTCTTTTTTGACGCGAGCATATTCCTGCTCCAACTCCAGCAAAGCAGGCATGAGTGTTTCAGGGACATAGCGTCCACCGTACTCACCGAATCGACCGTGCTTGTCGGGAACAGAACCCATGACTTTCCTCTTGCTCATTTAGCTGGCCGCAAAAACCTTCTATGGCGAGGCAGACCTTCGACCGTACATACCTAGAACAAATGAACCGGTCTCGCAGGATGCTCAAAAAGTTCGTCCAGCAAGGCCCCAGCGAGTGAAGGCCCGAGGAGGTACAAACCGCACTTCGTGTGGGCCGTTCGCCCTTATCATGAGTCTTGGCGAACGGACAATCCCCTCCAGTATTTCCGACCTCCGACATCGTTGAGGGCCTGAGCGATGCGAGAACGACGCTGGCGGGCTTTTTCAGCATCCTGCCAAGTGACGCAGTATAGACAGGGTTACCGTGGAGAGACAACCCTGACGGCGCGAATGAAGGCGCGCACTTTCTCGTGATCCTTCTTGCCTGGTTCCCGCTCGACTCCGCTGCTGACATCGACTCCGTAGGGCTGCACCGATTGAATGGCCTGCGCAACGTTGTCCGGCGTGAGCCCCCCTGCCAAGAGAATGTGCGCAGCCCTGGCCACTTCTGCCGCAAGCTCCCAATCGATGACTTGGCCTGTGCCTCCATAGGCCTGATCGGAAAAGGCATCCAGGACGAACCCTCGCACGCCTGCTCTGCCTTGAAACTCCGCTAAGGCAAGAAAGGAACTCCGGTCCTTCACCCGCAAGGCCTTGAGCACAGGACGGCCCAGTTCCTGGCAATAGACAGCTGATTCATGTCCGTGCAATTGTGCGAACGCCAGCCCGCAGTCGTCCATCAGGCTCCGGACCACTTGTTGTTCTTCATCGACGAATACCCCGACCGGCGTGACCAAGGGGGGCAGGCTCATAATGATCTGCTTGGCCAGCACCGGATCGATGTAGCGAGGGCTCTTTCGATAGAAGACGAACCCCAAGGCATCGGCCCCTGCCTCGACCGCCACTGCTGCGTCCTCGGCGCTGGTAATACCGCAAATTTTGACTTTGGTTGGCATGGACATCTTAGGCCTGTGACGGTGACGGAACTCCCATCAACTCCCGCATCTTGGTTGCCATGTCTTCTGCGCGAATGAGCGATTCTCCCACCAGCATGGCATGGATGCCGGCTTCGACCAACCGCACCACGTCCTCCCGTTTATGGATACCGCTTTCGCTGACGATCAATTTGCCTACCGGAATCCGCTTCGCCAAACGCAACGTGGTGCCAAGATCGGTCGTAAAGGTCTTAAGGTCCCGATTGTTGATGCCGATCATCCTAGCCTCAGGGACTCGCTCCAAAACCCTATCGAGCTCTCGCTCATGATGGGTTTCGATCAGCACATCCAAGCCCAACCCGCGAGCAAGGGCATAGAAATCGATCAGCTGCTGCCGTTCAAGCGCCGCGACGATCAAGAGGACCGCGTCGGCTCCGTAGGCTCGCGCTTCATAAAACTGGATCTCCTCGACCATGAACTCCTTGTTCAAGGCAGGCATCGGTACTGCCTGTTTGATCTCGCGCAGATAGTCGAGGCTGCCCTGGAAGAAATCCTTGTCAGTCAAGACAGACAGGGCCGAGGCTCCATGGGCATGGTAGGTCTTGGCAATCTCCAGATAGTTGAACCGCTCGGCAAACTCAGGACGAAGGAGGCCCAAGCTGGGTGAGGCCTTTTTGACTTCAGCGATCAGCGAGGGACTGCCGGCCGTTTTCGTGGCTTCGAGAGTGACCGCAAAGCCGAGCGGTCCCGGTGCGTCCAGAATCCTCTTCTTCAACTCGGAGAGGTACCCGCGGCTTTGCTTATGCCGGAGTTCCGCCTTCTTATGTTCTAAAATGCGATCAAGGATCACGATGCGCTTATCCCTTATTCGTGAAGGCCATGAGGCGGGCCAGCTTTTCTGCTGCAGCGCCTGAATCGATAGCCTGGCCTGCCAAGAGGAAGGCCTCTTGAAGGTTTGCGGCCTTGCGGCCAGCGACAAGGGCCGGTGCGGCGTTTAAGCAGACGATATCTCGCTTCGGTCCTTTACGCCCCTGCAGAACCTCTCGCGTGATTGCAGCGTTTTCCAGAGGCGTCCCTCCTGCCAACTGTTTGGCCGGAACCAGCGCCAGGCCGAACTCCGCCGGGTCCAGGAGATAGTTCGAGAGCACGCCCCCCTTGGCTTCTGCAACCTGCGTCTTTGCCGTCAGGGTAATCTCATCCAGCCCGTCCATCCCATGGACGACAAAGCAATGTTGCGAGCCCAGCCTCATGAGCACATTCCCGAGCAGGGAGGTCAATCGGCTTTCATAGACGCCGAGCACTTGAATGGTGGCTCCGGCAGGATTGGTCAGAGGCCCCAGGAGATTCAACAGGGTTCTGATGCCCAACTCCTGTCTAGGGCCGGCGCAATGTTTCATGGCACCATGATAGAGCGGGGCAAAAAGAAAGCCGATCCCGACCTCATTGATACAATCAGCCACCCGTTCGGTCGGCAAGTCAATCTTCACGCCAAGCGCCGCGAGAACGTCCGCGCTCCCTGACTTGGACGAAACAGAACGGTTGCCATGCTTCGCGACCGTCAGGCCTGCTCCTGCCACAACGAATGCGGCCGTGGTGGAGATATTGAAGGTATGGGCCCCGTCCCCGCCCGTGCCACAGGTATCCACGACCAGGGGATCGCTGATGGCGATGCGGACGGCTTTGGCACGCATGGCTCGGACGGAGCCGGCGATTTCCTCGACCGTCTCTCCCTTCAAGCGAAGCCCCATCAGATACGCGGCAATTTGAGCAGGAGTCGCAGCCCCTTCCATAATCTCCAGCATCACCGATTCAGCTTCCTGTTCGGTGAGGGAGGAACGGTCGGCGAGTTTGGCAATCGCGTCTTTAATCATGGCTGAGGACCAGGCTGGTTAGGCTAGAGTTTCAGGAAGTTACGGAGGAGATCTTTTCCCGCCGTCGTGAGGATGGATTCAGGATGGAACTGCACCCCTTCGACGCCCAGGGTCCGATGACGCAGACCCATGATTTCTCCCTCGGCCGTTTCAGCGGAAATTTCAAAACAGCCAGGCAGCGTGTCGCGCTTTACGATCAGCGAATGGTAGCGGGTTGCATCGAAGGGATTGGGCAGCCCCTGAAAGATCGTTTTCCCGTCATGCCGGATCTTCGAGGTCTTGCCATGCATCAACCGTTCGGCCCTGACGACTTCGCCGCCAAAAGCCACGGCCAAAGACTGGTGCCCGAGACAGACGCCCAGGAGCGGGAGACGCCCCCCGAAATGCTTGATCGTTTCAACCGACACGCCTGCTTCCATCGGGGTGCAGGGTCCTGGAGAAATGACGATACGGCTAGGTTGCAGGGCTTCGATCTGCTCGATCGTAATCTTATTGTTGCGGAAGACCCGCACGTCCTCACCCAGCTCCCCGAAATATTGCACGAGGTTGTAGGTAAAGGAATCGTAGTTGTCGATCATCAATAGCATAGCAACCGTGATGTGTGATGTGTGATGCGTGATGCGTTACGGAACCAGTCCAACTAACTCTTCACAGATCACTCATCACCTATCACTCCTTTTTACTCAAGCCCCTGTTCGGCCAGTTCAACTGCCTTCATCATGGCCTGTGCCTTGTTGCAGGTCTCTTCATATTCATGTTCAGGATTCGAGTCGGCAACGATGCCGGCCCCAGCTTGAATAAAGGCCTGGTGTTTCTTCACGACGACCGTGCGGATATTGATGCACATATCCATGTTGCCGGAGAAACTGAAGTAGCCCACCGCGCCGGCATAGGGACAGCGCCTGGTTGGCTCCAATTCGTCGATGATCTGCATGGCGCGAATCTTCGGCGCTCCGGAGACCGTTCCGGCGGGAAAGCAGGCCCGCAACACGTCATAGGCCGTCTTCGACTCATCCAGTTGCCCCGTCACGTTCGACACAATGTGCATCACATGCGAATAGCGCTCGACATGCATGAGCGAATCCACATTCACCGATCCCGGCTTCGCGACACGGCCGACATCGTTCCGCCCCAGATCGACCAGCATCACATGCTCGGCCCGTTCCTTCTCATCCGCCAAAAGCCGCCGCTCCATCTGCTGATCTTCTTCCGGCGTGGCGCCGCGACGGCGCGTGCCGGCGATCGGACGGACGGAAATGACACCGTTCTCACAGCGCACAAGCGTCTCGGGTGAGGAACCGACCAGTTCAACCCCCGCGATACGCAGGTAATACATATAGGGAGAGGGATTCACCACCCGCAAGGCACGATAGAGCTGCAGTGACGGTGCCTGCACATTGGCCTCCCACCGCTGAGAGACCACTGTTTGCACGATGTCCCCGGCCTTGATGTATTCCTTCGTCCGCACGACCATCTTCTCGAAGTCCGCCTTGCTCATGTTCGAGGTGAAGGTCACCGGCTTGCGGCGGCGATGAGGCTTCGTGCGGCTGAGGGGACGTTTGAGCCGCGTAATCATGCGCTCGATCCGTTCCGTGGCGGATCGGTAGGCGGCCTTAATGCCACGCTCCCCTTTCGCCGTGATATGGAC
>JAPLLI010000182.1 GCA_026387615.1 Nitrospirota bacterium | reverse complement strand
CCCTGTCGAATTGGAGCAGCTAAAAGCGGAGGCAATCCGGGAACAAAACCGGGCTGAAGAGTGGAAGCTGGTTGCGCTCCTTGTAGGTGCGGTCGCGCTCATCGGACTAATCCCGACAGCCGGACTATTGCTGGGGTGGAAGGGAGGGCAATGAGGCTACCCCAGAATCCGGAAAAAGAATTTTTAACGGCTCCAATTCTCTCTGAATTGACTGTGCCCAGAAGCGCTGTAGGTTTGTGCCTAAATAACGCACGAGATGCACGCATTGCACAGGATGCGCAGGCTCGTTCCAGAGAAGAATTGCGGACCGACAGAATTACAGAGGTTTTTAAAGAGCCTCATAACCTGAAGGTCGTAGGTTCAAATCCTACCCCCGCAACCACTTTAAATGCCCGTAGATGCCGCTAGTTAAGCGCTCTACGGGTTTTCTGTTTCTGGAGAGTGTCCCTTGCCGTCCCTTGTCGTCTGGCAGGTTTCCTTGCCAAATTTGGTTAGAAAATGGATGCCGTTTTGCTGCTTAAGTTCCGACAGCAAGAACGCCTCTGATCTTCGTTAATCGATCCTTAGCAAGTACCGCTTCGATGCACATACGCCACGCGAGAATGGGGCGTGCTTTGAAGAGTTGACTCGCACTTGCTTTAGCAACAAGCCCTGGTACCCGGACCTCTATATTGATGTTTGGTTGTTTGCCGACTGATCGGGATTCTCGTATTCGACTGCGTGTCCGAGTGACTGCTAGATGTTTCAACAGCCTCATGCCGCCTCTCAGTATAAAAATAAGCAGTGAAAGATATGACTAAAAACCACAACCTTGGTGTGTTTGCGACTTTGTGTCTCGGTCTTGTTTGCCAAGGTATTGCGAGTGAAGATCGGCAAGAGAAAGCCCCCCCTATCGATGTGCGTGGGGACGAACAGAGTCGCCTTAACCTGGGCCTTCCAGATGGCGGACTGAAACCCGTGGTCGGAGTTCACAACATCCAGATATTTCGGTCCAGTCGCAGCCAGCCGGAACTGTCCGATCAGGATGGCTGGACCTACGCCCACCATCAGGACCTTGCGGCATGGAAGGGACGGCTCTATGCCGCGTGGGCGATGACCCCCAAAGACGAGGATATACAGCCCTACAAGCTCGTCTACGCCACCACCACCGACGGTTTCCACTGGACTGCACCGGCCGATCTTTTCCCGCGGGAAAACGCTTGGCCCGTCCGCTTCTACTTCTACCGTGCCGCGAATGATCGGATGCTCACCTTCTGCGCTGGAAAGACAGGGGATGGGAATGTCAAAGAAGGGATGAAGACGGTGATGCTGGTTCGTGAAATCGGGGCCGATCATCAACTGGGCAAAGTGTACACCTTGGTGGCACCGCAGCCCGACCAACCGGCTTTCTACAAGGCAGCCGCCGATCCCGGCTTCATTGCCGCTTGCGACGAAGCGGTGGGGAATAATCTTCTGCTCGAACAACAGGACTACGGTCGGTTCCTTGGTAAGCGCCGGATGCCGTGGCACGGTGATGCGTCGATCAAGATCCCGGGCGACTTCCAATTCGGTAAGGCCTTCTGCTTCTATCACCGCAAGGATGGCACTCTGGTGGGTTTAAGCAAAATGGGCTTCGCAACCCTATCCGAAGATGCTGGCAAGACTTGGTCTAAGCCGGTCCAGTCTGAGACCCTGATTGCCGGCCCCGGGAAGATCTGGGGCCAACGGACGGCTGATGGGCGCTTCGCCCTCGCCTACCGAGTGGTCCATGGCGAGGTCCCCGCCCTTCGTTATCCGGGCAGGTATAAGAGCACCGGTGCCCAGTACATGCGCGGAATCGCCGAGTGGGCCGATGACGGCACCTTTGCGGACAAACAGGCCATGTGGTTGATCTACAGCATGCACAAAGAAGACATTTGGGTGGCCCGTGTGCCGCTGCCCATCACCGCAGATGAGACGGCCTTCCCGTCCACAGACTTCGCGAAGGAGCCGCTTGGGGGTGTCGTTACTGGGTGGAACGTCTACAGCCCACGATGGGCGCCCGTGGCCGTCGTCGATGAGAAGGCCGGACATTGCCTTGAACTGCGAGATGCCGATCCCTTCGACTACGCACGCGCCGTTCGCTGCTTTCCGGCGTCGCCATCGGTGCGGGTCGAGTTGAGCGTAGGGGCAGCGCAGACAGACGCGCGGCTCGAGATTGAGATGAGTGACGCCGTTGGTCACCGGCCCGTCCGTGTGGCCTTCGTCGAGGACGGCAAAATTCAAGCGAC
>JAPLLI010000251.1 GCA_026387615.1 Nitrospirota bacterium | reverse complement strand
ATGTCGGTATTTGCGACATGGATATCCATGGACCGAACATCCCGAAGATGGTGGGGGCCGAAGGGCAGAAGCTCAAGATCAGCAGCTCGGGCGGGATCATCCCCTTTCAGGCCTACAACCTCAAGATCGCCTCCATGTCTTTCCTGTTGCAGAACTCGGACGATCCGATCATCTGGCGCGATGCATACAAGTATGAATTCATCAACCAACTTCTTGGCGGGGTCGAGTGGCAGTATTTAAATTTTCTGTTTGTGGACTTGCCGACAGGGACGGGGAACGAATCGGTCACGACCATCGACCTGCTCGGCAATGTCAGTGGCGCCGTGATCATTACGACGCCGCAGGAAGTGGCCTTGCTGGATTCTCGCAAGTCTGTGACCTTCTGCAAGGATAGCGAAGTCCCGATCATTGGGATCGTCGAGAACATGAGCGGGCTGGAATGTCCCCATTGTCACAACCATATCGATGTGTTCCGCAAGGGTGGCGGGGAAGCAGCGGCGCAGGATATGGGCGTGCCGTTTCTCGGTCGCATCCCGCTCGATCCCGATGTCGTGATCCAGTCCGACGCCGGGGAGCCCTTTGCGATGTTCAATTCGGACTCGGCGACAGCCGCCTGTTATCACGACATTGCCAATAAGGTCGAAGCGTTCTGCAAGAAGAGCGGGTCGCTTGTGAAGATTGCGCCTCGGCAGGCGCACTGATGGAGGAGAGACCGTGAAGGCCACAGACGCGACAGAGGGGCTCACACAGCTACAGGAAGCGCAGCGGATTGTCTTGGAGTCCACACCGACTCTGGGCCTGGAGAAGATTTCGATCCTGGATGCGCTCGGTCGTGTCTTGGGCGAGGACATCGTGGCGGAGCGGGATAATCCACCCTGGAACAACAGCGCGATGGACGGGTTTGCGGTGCGCTGGGAGGATATCAAGCAGGAGCAGACGATTCAGAAGCCGGTGACGCTCACGGTGATCGAGGACGTGCCAGCCGGCAAGATGCCGTCCAAAACCGTCGGCAAAGGGCAGGCCATTCGCATCATGACCGGGGCTCCGATCCCGAAGGGGGCGGACACGGTCTTGAAGGTCGAGGATACGGAACATACACCAGATTCCGTTCGCGTCTTCAAGGCGGAGCAGCAAGGTGCCAACATCCGTCCGCAAGGGGAAGACGTCAAGAAGGGCGACTGCATCATCGCCAAGGGGACCCAGATCCGGCCCGGTGAAGCAGGGATGCTGGCGATCCTGGCCAAGTCCTTCATCTTCGCCTATCAACGGCCCAGAGTGGCGATCCTCTCGACCGGCGACGAATTGGCTGATTTGGACGAGCGCTTCAGCGAAGAAAAAATCATCAACTCCAACAGTTATGGAATTGCAGCCGCAGTTCAAGAAGCGGGCGGCATTCCCTTCTTGCTGGGGATCGCGCGGGACACGCCTGCGGCGCTGAAGGAAAAGATTTCACATGGACTGACGGCGGACATTCTGGTCCTGTCCGGCGGCGTCTCGATGGGCGATTACGACTTTACGAAGACGGTGTTCCATGAGCTCGGCGCAGAAATGAACTTCTGGAAGTTGGCGATCAGGCCGGGGCAGCCGCTCGCGTTCGGTAAGATTCAGGGCAAGCTGGCCTTCGGCCTGCCGGGGAATCCCGTCTCTTCCATGGTGACGTTCGAGCAGCTGGTGCGGCCGGCGATGTTGAAAATGAGCGGACATCGGCACTATGGCCGTCCGGTCGTGCAGGCGATCTTCGAGGAGAAGTTTTCCAAGAGGACGGATCGGCGCCATTTCCTGCGCGGGGTCCTCACGCAGGAAGCGGGGGTCTTTAAGGTGCGAACCACCGGCGCGCAGGGGTCCGGGATTTTGACCTCGATGGTGAAGGCCAATTGCTTGATCGATATTCCTGTCGAAGTCGAGCGGGTCAATCCTGGCGACCTGGTCTCGGTTCAATTGTTGTGCGGCGAAGTGTGGGCGAACCACGCAGGCCCGGTCCAGGCTGGCGGGCATCATCTCTCCTGTTGCTGAGGCCGTGCCACGGTATTGATGTGTGATGCCTAACGAAGGACCTTTTTGTATGGCCGTCCCTATTGTGTCCTTTGTCGGTCGATCGAACAGCGGGAAGACCACGCTGATCGAGCGCGTGATCCCTGAATTGGTTCGGGCCGGCTATAAAGTGGCGACGGTGAAACATACCGGCCATGGGTTCGATCTCGATACGGAAGGGAAGGACAGCTGGCGCCATAAGCGGGCCGGGGCCAGCAGCGTGATGGTGCTTTCCAAGGGCAGCATGGCGATGTTTGCCGATGTGTCAGACGAGATGAGCGTTGAAGCCATACGGGACCGGTTTCTCGATCAGAGCTATGACTTGATCATTGCCGAAGGGTGGAAGCACGAAAGCTATCCGAAGATCGTCATCATCCGTGAGGCGGTCGGCGAAATTCCCGTGTCTCATGAAGGGTTGCTGGCGGTGGTGTCGGATAAGCAGGTTGATTTGTCCGTGCCCTTGTTCGGGTTGGACGATGTCGCAGGCGTGGCGGCTTTGATCATGAAGCAATTTCCCAAATCCCGTTCTCATTCGGAGCATGAACTGGAAGCCTAAAGCGACCATCCTGTTGGCCCTTACCCTCGGCGCCATCGCGCTTGGCGCGATAGCCATTCCTATCACGAACCATCCGACCTTCTGTGCCAGTTGCCATACCATCGCGCCTTCGTACGAGAGTTGGGAGAAATCCTCGCATCGAGAGGTGACCTGCGTGGCCTGTCACGTGCGGCCGGGCCTCGAAGGCTGGCTCCATGATAAGGCCTGGGCCGGGACGAAGGATGTGGCGATCTACCTGTTCGGAAGCCCGACCGATCCGCACAACCTCCAGGCGAAGGTCGATTCTGCCGTCTGCCTGGGCTGTCATCGAGACATTCTGCGGGTCTCCGAAGTGGCTCCGCGCGATCTGCCTCCGCCGGTTAAAGAGGTTGGTTTGATTATGAGCCACCGCAAACATATCGAGGCCTTTGCGAAGCGAAGTCAGGGAGAGGGTTGTACGACCTGCCATTCGTCGGTCGTGCATGAACGGCCGATCAAGGGCTATCCGATCGTAATCCCGCGCGGGCATGTATCGGCCGACGAGAAGCCCTGGTATCCGGACCATCCCGAAGGTTCGTACTTGCGGACCAGAGCCCTCACGGATTGTTTCCGCTGCCATGACGGAAAGACCGAACATGAGGGGAAGGTCGTGAGCCGGAAATGTGAAACCTGCCATCTCCCTGAGAAAATCGGCAACGCCTTATTGTTCAACTAAGTCGCCGATTCGCTATGACCACACCCGTTCTGCAGGTTCAACATCTCGTAAAACAGTTCGGCGATTTTACCGCTGTCAACGACATTTCCTTCGACCTCAGGCCGGGAGAGATCCTTGGATTGCTGGGCCCGAACGGGGCGGGGAAAACCACGACCATTCAGATGTTGCTCGGGGTGGTCAAGCCGACTTCCGGCTCCATTCAAATGTTCGGACGGAATCTGGAGACAGATCGCGAGGCCATTCTGCAGCAAGTGAATTTTTCTTCGACCTATGTCTCCATGCCGCAGGCCTTGACGGTGGAGGAGAACCTCTGGGTGATGGCGAGGCTCTATGGTTTGTCGCAGATCCAGGAGCGGGTCGATCGCATCGTGACAAAGCTTGAGATGGAGGAGTTTCGCCACAAAGTCACGCGCAAGTTATCCTCGGGTCAAAGTACGAGGCTCGGGCTGGCCAAGGCCTTTCTGACCGAACCGAAGATCCTGTTTCTTGATGAGCCGACCGCGAGCCTCGATCCCGATATTGCGCAAAAGATCCGGAGCTTCCTCAAGGAGGAGCGGCGCGTCTCCGGCTTAAGCGTGCTCTATTCGTCGCACAATATGCATGAGATGGAAGAGATGACGGATCGGATCATCTTTCTCCAGCGGGGCAAGATCGTGGCGGAGGGGACGGCGCAGGAGATTGTGGCGCGGTTCGGGCAGGCGGATCTGGAAGAAGTGTTCGTAAAGTTGGCGCGGGAGCAGTAGA
>JAPLLI010000263.1 GCA_026387615.1 Nitrospirota bacterium | reverse complement strand
GGGTCGATGCCGTCCCTAGGTCAATCGCCAGGTCGTTTGAGAACCATCCGAAGATATCACTCGCAAAACCCACGTGTGCTCTCCCTTTTCCTCAGACTCAGACTGCGCGCTCAGTCAGGCAGCGCCAGTCGACCGACATCCAACACCTGGGTCCCGGCCACCTCGTCACCGAGACGCCGCCCCTGTTCATTTCCAAGAATCAACACCGCTTCGAACGACAGAATGGCCACCGACAGAATCCAGCCCACATAAGGAACGGCAAAGGCAACCTGGGCTACGGCAAACGGCAGATTCCGAATAATCGATTCCCGAAACCCTGCGGCTTCACGCCTGTCAGGACACACCGTTTGAAGTCCGATCAACCGCTTCCCGATACTACGCCCACCGGCAAACCCGTCCGAGATCAGTATATACGCTAATCCCGCGAGAAAACCTACCGGCACGATCACTTGTGCGGCTGCCGCAACGATGAACAGATCGATCAACTTCGCGATACCCCGGTTCAAGACCTGCGCCTTGGGGTAAACCCCGATTCCGACCGAATGAACCCCGCTGACCTCCTCCGCCAAATGGATCTCCTTCTAATTAATGGCAAAGTATAACAAATCACACTACCCAGCACAAACAAAGACCATTCTCCTGCAGGTCGATGAGGCGAACAATCTTTCCCGTCTTCCCGAATACGCCATTCGACTCAATCCCGAGATCGCCGCCTGGACGCATGATCCTCTCTTGCCTTTGCACAAGATCCCTGAGTACAATCCCGCCGTACGAATTGTCCGAGGAGTCCTCATGATCAAATTGATGCGTGACGCGTCCCATAGCTACCCCTGGCTTCTCAAGTCCATCATGGGGGTTATCGCCCTCGCCTTCGTGATCACGATGGGTTGGTGGGGCTTCGGCGAACAGTCCGGCACCGTCGTCGCCTCCGTCGGAGATCTCACTGTGTCCCGCGATGAGTTTCGACGCGCCTATGAGAGCACCTATCGCTTCTACAAGGATAAAGTCCCCGGAGAGTTCAAGGACGAAACGATCAAACAATTTGTGGTGGAGCAACTGATCGACAATCGAACCTGGCTCATCGCGGCAAAGAACATGGGCCTCACCGTAGCCGACGAGGATCTGCGCGACGTCATCATGCAGATCCCGGACTTCCAAAAGAACGGCACCTTTGACCCGGAAGTCTACAAACGGTTGCTCTCAGCCAATCATCTGACGCCGGCGATCTTCGAGGCGATGGAAGCCAAAGAAGTGCTGAGCAATAAAGCCCGGCTGATCGTCCGTGATGCCGTGGCCCTGACCCCGGCTGAAATTGCCGAGGCGCAATCCCTCACCCTCCGGCAGACGGAATCGGATCCCGCGAAGGCCGCTGCGGCCAAAGACCTGGCCATACAGGACGTCCTCTTTCAAAAACAGCAGCGCGCGCTGATAGCCTATACGGAATCGCTCAAGACCACCCTCCCGATCACCATTCACCGCGAGCTGCTCTAATCCCCGTCAAACGTCATCACGCCTTCAAGTCCCAACGTCTCGGACGATCACGGCCCTGGACTTTCTGACTTGAAGACATGACGACGTTCCGACTGTTGCCTCAGAGAATCAACATCGCATCGCCATAACTGTAAAAACGGTACCGCTCGCGAACCGCTTCCGCATAGGCCTCTCGAAGAAATTCCGTCCCGGCCAATGCGGAAACCAGCATCAGCAATGTGGTGCGCGGCAAGTGAAAATTTGTGAGCAGGGCATCGATCGCCTTAAATGAGAACCCTGGCGTCATGAAAATATCAGTCTCTCCCTGATAGGGCCGGATCAGCCCCTCCGCACGGGCTGCCGTTTCAAGCGCGCGGACGACGGTCGTCCCGACCGCGACAACTCGCCCCCCCGCCGCTCGTGTCTGTTCAATGGCGCGAACCGTCTCTACGCCGACCTCGATCCATTCTGTCCCCATCCGATGGTCTTCGATCTGCTCGGCCGTCACCTGCTTGAAGGTCCCCATCCCCACATGGAGCGTGACGGACGCAAGCCCGATCCCGCGCTGTTGCAGCCGCGCTAACAGATCAGGCGTGAAATGGAGCCCGGCAGTCGGCGCCGCAATGGCCCCCTCATGTTGCGCAAAGAGAGTTTGGTACCATTCTCGGTCCTGATCGGTCGGCGCCCGTTTCAAGTAGGGAGGCAGTGGCATCCGGCCATGTTGCCGTAGCCACTCGGACCACGGGATCGGACTCTCCACCCGAACCCTCGTTCCATCCGCGCCACGCGCGACCACCACCGCAGAAGCATCCGTCCCGATCTCAATCACCTGGCCAGGACGAAACGTGCCCTTGAGCAGCACCTCCCAGATCGCATCGCCCAGATCCTTCACAAACAGAACCTCGACTTCCGTGCCGGAAGGACGTTTCCGTCCAGCCACACGAGCGGCCACCACCTTCGTATTGTTGACGACGAGGAGATCGCCTGGCAAAAGGAGATCCGGCAACGCATCGACGCGGCGATGAGCCAGCGAACGGTCGAGGGGCTGCAACATAAGCAGCCTGGCCTGATCGCGCGGCAGGCATGGCTGCGCGGCAATCAGCGAGGAATCGAACGGAAAGTCGAATTCGGAGAGCAACATCAAGAGGACGGGGGGGTCGGAGGTTTAGTCAGCATCATATTCTGCAACTCGGTCCCCGGATAATAATACTGAAGAATCGTTGAAAAGTGATAGCCCAGCTCCGCCAGTTCCTTCGCGCCCCACTGGCACATGCCGACGGCATGACCCGCGCCGTAGCCGGACAACACCACCTCTCGGCCCATGGATTCAATGGCAAACTGCGTGCTGGGGATGATGGTATAGCCGACCGCCTTCCGCAACTCTTCTCCACGGAGAATCAATTCCCCACCGGAATGGAGAATGCGCAGTTTCGCCACTCGCCCCCCCCGGCTGAACGCCACGGGCTCCATCGTCGCAATCGTTCCCACGGAGAAACCCTGCTGCCGCAAATTCTGCTCGAGCGTGCCGACCGTAAAAGAGGACTTCCACTGATAATTGGGTGAGGCAAGGTCGAAGGGGCACTCTACCCCCTTCAGATAGGGATACTCTTTCGACCACACATTCATCGCATCTTCCGTCAGCCCGGCAGCGGTCGATGAGAAGGCGGCATAGATCGGCGCATCCTGATAGGTCACGACCAACCCGCGCGTGTCTTCCACCGCGCGCAGAATCCCGGCATCGATCCCCTGTTTCCCGCGGTAGACTTGGTCCTGCACCGTCGCCGCCACGTCGTAATCGCGCTTCGCGCTCAACATCTGCTGATAGAGCGCATAGGTCCTAGCCGCAACCGCCTGCGCTTTTAACATCTCAGGATGCCAGGTCGAACTGACCTCGGCAGGCACCACGCCCTTGACATACTCTTCCAGATCCACCCGGTTGATGACCAGAAACCCCTTCCCTTTTCGCACGAGGGAAATGAGGCCGCTCACCGAGATTCCTGTACCAGAGTCACCCGATGACACCGCTGCCCCGTTGGGCTTCCTGGCAGGCCGCGGGAATATCAACGTGAGGCCCTGCTCGCCGCCACCCAGCGTCAACTGCTCCGTCTGCATGAGGACGCCGTTCAGCACAAACCCTGTTCCACCCGCGGCAACCTGAACCGACGAACGCAACGCCCGACCATGGCCCTTGGCATCCGTCACCCACAAGGGACGGTCCGCACGAATATCAAGCCGTGCCACATCGGCCGAGAGCAGAACCCGGATCGATTGCGCCGCCTCAGCCCCCGAAGACATACTGAAGAAGCATGCCCCTGCCACGATGGCACAGCAGACACCCTTCAATTGCATCATCGGCGAAATAGCCATGCGATTACATAGAATGCCAGACTCAGGAGGATGCTAATGAACAGACTGGTTGCGAAGGGAAAATAGAAACTGAAGTTCTCCCGCCGAATGGAGATGTCGCCGGGCAGCTTACCGAACCATCCCAGGAGATGCCCCACCCCCGGGACACGATCTGCGATCAACAGCAGCAGACCGACCAGGGCGATGCAAAGCCCGACCCCGATGAAAACTTTGCCAAGACTCCCCCACTCAGCCATCAGCCTTTAATCAAATGTTCAGCGATTTGTACCGCATTGAGGGCGGCGCCTTTACGCAAATTGTCCGCCACTACCCAGAGATTCAGGCCGTTCGAGATCGACTCATCCTCACGAATACGGCCGACGTAGACCTCGTCCTTCCCCGCAACCTCCAGCGGCATCTGGTAGATCTTGTGTGCCGGATCGTCATAGAGCAACACGCCTGGCGCGGTCGAGAGAATCGCGCGGGCCTCGTTGACCGAAAGCTTCCGCTCCGTCTCGATGTTGATGGCTTCCGAATGGCCGACATAGACCGGGACTCGCACCGTCGTCGCCGTCACATGGATCGACTGGTCGCCCATGATTTTTCTGGTCTCATCGACCATCTTCATCTCTTCCTTCGTATAACCGGACGGCAGGAACTCGTCGATCTGCGGCAAACAATTGAAGGCGATCTGATAGGGATAGACCTTGGGATCTGGCTGCTTGAAGCTGAGCAAGTCCTGACACTGCTCCATCAACTCATCCATAGCGTCTTTCCCCGTGCCGGATACGGACTGAAAGGTCGTGACGACAATCCGCTTGATCCTGACCGCATCATGCAGGGGTTTCAGCGCCACGACCATTTGAATCGTGGAGCAATTCGGATTGGCAATGATGCCCTTATGCCCGGAGATGTCATGCGCATTCACTTCGGGCACCACCAGCGGCACCTCGGGAGTCATCCGCCAGGCGGCACTATTATCGATCACCACCGCCCCGGCCTTCACCGCGATCGGCGCAAACTCCCGGCTGAGATCCGCCCCGGCTGAGAACAGCGCGATATCCACGCCCGCGAACGAGTCCTTCGTCAAGACCTCGATCGGCACCTCGTTTCCGTCGAATGTCACCATCCCGCCAGCGGAACGGGTGGAGGCGAGGGGGACCAGACGTGACACGGGGAACTTTCGCTCCTCAAGCACCTCGATCATTTCGGTCCCGACAGCCCCAGTTGCGCCGACGATCGCTACGACATAGCCTGTTTTCTTTTTCAACATAAGCCTTGATCCTACCTACAGCGAGATCTCACGAATACGATGATTGAAGGTATCGGCCACGAGCAGATGCCCGGATCGATCCATCACGATTCCAAATGGATAACTCAAACTGGCGTCGCGGGCCGCTCCCCCGTCGCCCCCGTAACTGGCCGCACCGACACCGGCGATACGCTCAATCAGCTTAGTGGCCCGATCCCATCGCCGCACCAGATGATTATCCGAGTCGGTGAAAAAGATATTCCCTTCCCCATCCAGCGCCATGCCAGATGGCCGGGAGAGACTGTTGCTGGGCGGTTCGTCCGGCCCCTGATATCGATATTCACCGCCGCCGCCCACCACCGTCCTGATGAAACCGGTGACGGGATCAACAGCGCGAATTCTTCCGCTAAAGCTATCCGCGATGAACAGGGTGCCGTCTGAGGCGAGCGCCAATCCGCCGGGACCGGCCAAACCGGTTTCCGTCGCAGCCATGCCATCTCCATTATACGCAGCCGTGCCAGTCCCTGCGACCGTGCGAATCATCCCGCTGGCCAAATCGACCGCCCTCACTCGGTTGTTGCTCTGGTCGGCAATATAAAGGACGCCTCCGCCACTCACCACCAACGCAGCCGGCTCATTCAACCCAGCCTCGACCGCCAAGCCTCCGTCACCGGAATAGCGAGGCAACCCCACCCCTGCGACGGTCGTGATCACCCCTGTCTTCGCATCCACCCGCCTCACCCGATGGTTCAACGTGTCCGCAATGTAAAGATGCCCGGCCCGGTCGACCGCCACCGCAGTCGGAAAATTCAACAATGCGTGATCGGCAGGGCCGCCATCGCCGCTAAACCGTTTAGCCGGCGCGGTCCCTGCCACCACATATCGAACGGTCCCGCTCAAGTCAGTCTGTTGCGTGAAGGCATGTGATGCGACCGAGTCGCTTTCCGCAAATGGGTCGTCCTCCACTCCATCCGTCACGGGGGTTGGCGCAACTGGCGCTGCGACTGGCTCAGCCCCCTGAATGAAGCCCGCGACCGTGCTGATGCCGTTAGTCTTCCGGTCGATCTTCCGGACGACATGGTTCTCCGAGTCGGCGATGAACAGGTTGCCCTCTACATCGAGAGTGAGACTCTTCGGCTCGTTCAGGCAGGCAGCCAAAGCCGCCCCTCCGTCACCAGACCAGCCTGGGTTGCCGGTGCCAGCCAGGGTCTTGATCTCAACTGCTGTGAGGTTCGTACTCATCAACGTCGACAGGCCTAGCTAGTTCAGATTTCTCAGAATGGCCTCGCCCATTTCCGTCGTACCAACGAGGCGAGTCCCGGGGCTATGAATATCTTTCGTGCGATAACCGAGCTCGAGGGTCTTCACGATCGCCTGCTCGATGGCTTCCGCTTCCTTATCCAACTTGAACGCATAGGACAACAGCATGGCTGCCGAAGCGATCGTTGCAATGGGGTTCGCCACATTCTTCCCGGCAATGTCCGGCGCGCTACCGTGAATCGGCTCGAACAATCCGACCTTCGCGCCAATACTGGCCGAGGGCAACATGCCGATGGAACCGGTCAACATCGCCGCTTCATCGCTCAGAATATCGCCGAAGATATTATTACAGAGCATCACATCGAACTGCTTCGGGTTGCGCACGAGTTGCATCGCCGCATTATCGACATAGATATGGCTTAACTCCACATCCTGATAATCTTTATGGGTCTCGATAACCACACGACGCCAAAGCTCGGATGACTCCAGCACGTTCGCTTTATCGACAGACATCACTTTCTTCCGCCGCTTCCTGGCCGCCTCGAACGCCACTTTCGCAATGCGCTGGATCTCCTCCGTGGTATAGACCTCGGTATTGAACCCTCGCTCGCTCCCGTTCGGTAGCTTCTCGATCCCTTTGGGTTTCCCGAAATAGATACCGCCGGTCAATTCACGAATGACGAGGATGTCGATGCCTTCGATCACTTCGCGCTTCAACGTGGAGGCATCGGCCAACATGGGATATAATTTCGCCGGACGCAAATTCGCGTAGAGGCCCAGATGCTCGCGCAATCCCAACAAGGCTCGCTCCGGACGCAAGCTATATTCCAACCCCTCCCACTTAGGACCGCCGACCGCGCCAAGCAACACGGCATCGCTCTGCTTGGCCAAGGTCAAGGTCTCCTGAGGAAGCGGCACCCCCACTTTGTAGAGAGCCTGGCCGCCGACATCGCCGGTGACTAACTCGAACTGGTGCTGGAACTTCTCGGCGACAGCCTTCAACACTTTTACCGCTTCAGGCACGATCTCCCGGCCCACTCCATCACCAGCTAGTACGGCAATCTTCGCCTTCACAGACCACTCTCCCTCGTTGTAAATGATGACCGCAGGGACCTCTACTCCAGGACTTCCTCATCCTCCAGCCTCCAAGCTGGATCGACCAAACAGAGGAACTCGATGGCAGTGGATCCGCTATTTTCCAAAGACTGCTTGCCTCCGGGAGGCACATAGACGACGGAGCCAGGTCCCACCGAAACGACCAAATCGTCCACCGTCAATCGCCCGGACCCGGCAATAATATAATAGACCTCTGAAGATGTCAGCCTATGCCGTTTCGAGCGGGCGCCGGGAGCCAAGGTCCCCTGCGCCAAACTATAGCCGAGCGAGAGCGGTTGTTTGGCCGGATGCAGCAGCTCTCGCAGGACTGTATGATCGCCGGCCAGAATCTCCGGCCGGTCTGCCAGGGTGACATGCAGCACGGAGCACCTCATAGCCAATAATACGTTCCCGCCCTAAACTTGAGCCAGTGACTCTACCGTGGCCACTTTCCCTAAATCAAGTTCACCTTCTGCTCGCCCTGCGCCTGCTTGCCAGCCAAATAGGAGAGCTTGTTCAGGGCATTCAGATAGGCCCGCGCCGAAGCCATAATGATATCCGTATCCGCCCCATGGCCTGACACGGTGCGGCCCTCTTCCTGCACCCGGACCGAGACTTCGCCCTGCGCATCAGTCCCTCCCGTGATCGCCTTGACGGCATACATGAGGAGCGTGCTCTTCGTCTGCGTGATGGCGGCAATCGTCCGATAGATGGCATCCACCGGCCCATCGCCGGTTCCAGTCTGCGTGACGGTCCGTCCGTCGAACTCAAGCTCGACCGTGGCGGTCGGCACCTGATCCGTCCCGCTGGCCACATGGAACGACTTCAAGGTGATCCGATCGGCCATTTTGGCCAGTTCTTCGGAGACAATGACTTCGAGATCCTCTTCGTAAATCTCTTTCTTCTGATCGGCCAGCTTCTTGAACCGCTCGAACGCGCGATTGACCTCCTCGTCCGAGAGCGTATAGCCCAATTCCACCAGCCGCTGCCGAAACGCATGCCGCCCGGAGAGCTTCCCCATGACCATCTTGCTCTCGACCAGCCCGATCGTCTCTGGCTTCATGATTTCATAGGTCGTCTTGTCCTTCAGCAACCCGTCCTGGTGGATGCCGGAGGTATGGGAGAAGGCGTTCGCCCCGACAATCGCCTTGTTGGGCTGCACCACCATGCCGGTGATCTTGCTGACCAATCGGCTGGTCTTCGCGATCTCTTCGGTATGAATCTTCGTATCGGCTTGATAGAAATCTTTCCTGGTCCGAAGCCCCATGACGATTTCTTCCAACGCCGTATTCCCCGCCCGCTCGCCGATTCCATTGATCGTGCACTCAACCTGGCCTGCCCCTTCGAACACCGCAGCCAAACTGTTTCCTACGGCGAGGCCAAGGTCATTGTGGCAATGGACGGAGATCACCGCCTGCGAACTATTCGGCACCTGTTCGAGAATGCCGCGAATGAGCTTGCCGAATTCCTGCGGCACCGCATAACCGACCGTATCGGGAATATTGATCGTCCCGGCTCCCGCGGCAATCACCGCCTCGATCACTTCATAGAGATAGGCTGGGTCGGAACGGCTGGCATCCATGGGCGAAAATTCCACATCGTCCACGTAGCCCCTCGCCCGTTGCACCATTTCGACCGCGCGCTTCTTCGCCTCGTCGCGCGTCATTC
>JAPLLI010000055.1 GCA_026387615.1 Nitrospirota bacterium | reverse complement strand
GTCTGCGAAGTCTCGCGCAGAGGGAAGAACAGAAGGCCCTCCCCTTGACCACGACAGAACAAAAATACTTGGATCGCTTCAGGCCTCAACAATGGGATGGGCGCATCGAGCAATTGTCGCCGGATGGCCTGCTCCGCCAATGGGGATGCCATATCGCTTGCACGTTACATGACTCGATGGCAAAGCCCGACGATCCGCAGTTTACCTTCTATACAGTCCCTACATTCAAAGTGCGCACGCGTAAACGACTGCAAATCATCCATGGATATTTTGAGGGAATCGAGTACCGGCTCGCACTTGATCGGGACGCCCTCCAAGTCTTGCAAACGGTCATAGCCACAGAACCCGGCGCTCGCCGATTGCTATCCGAGGTGCAATGGTCCCTACTCCCGATGTTTCTGCTCCACTTCGCCTGGGGCCTCCCGCGCGGGAAGAAGCACGCCCTGATCCAAAAACACCTGATGGTGGTGGTTCAGTGTGCCGTTTTTGTAGCAGAGGAACTGGTCAAGAAGGCTACCTCTGACCAGGCTTTTCGGAGTCGCCTACAACCTATTTTAGTGAGAGCGGAATGCCCGTGGGCGGCTCGAAAGTCCCTACGGATCTTGACTCTCGCTAATCGTGCGCTTCGCCCAGCACTCGTCCGCTACCACATCAAGGCGCTCGTGGACCGCCGCGACATTTCCGACATCCTCGACCCAGCCACACGCACGTCCTTCACTGAATTCTTCAACAGCCGTCCTGAGCGGCTCGCTTGGTGGTTCGAGCTGCTCCTGGGAGAAGAAGGGCAAGCGGCCCGCACGCTCAACCTGGACAAGTAGACCTTCCTTCCCTATTCGCTCCCTTTCGATTGCTCCCCCTGTTCGCCCCATCGCAGTTCTCGCGTTGTACCCGAATTTGAAGTTTAGCGGCGGGATGATAGCTGCCTACCGCTATATCCTCAACCTATAACTTTATTACAGGGGGGCATATGCCAGTCATTTACGGGCCACTCAAAGTCTCAGGGAATTCGATTCAAGTCATGCGGGTCGTGAAGGGCCTGTCTCGACGCAGGCTCGGCGAGCTATCGGACGTGAAGCCCTGGCGAATTTTTCAGATTGAGCACCATCTCAGCGAACCTCGCGAGAATGAAGTCGCCAGCCTTTTAGGTGCGCTGACGACGGAAAGGTAATGCTGAAGCCAAGCAACCATAACGGTGACGGCGACTTTGAGGTCGGAACCGCAGTCGGCGCGCCGTCGCTGCTTCCTGAAGGCGATCATTACATCGTCGGCTTCCGCCGTGCCGAGCAGGGCACATTCTGCGGTGCGGTACGTATTTTTCTATGGTTCCAAATCGTCGAGCCAATCGAGCACGCGGAGAAGGAATTGTACCTCTGTTGTCCGGTTCCAAGCAGCCTGAAATTCGGCATCGGCTCGAAGTTTGTGGACGCCTGGCGAATTGCGGCAGGGCAATGGCCAATGCGCAGGGACCGGCTCTCGACCAAAATTTTCCGCGGCAAATATTTCCGTGCTTCCATTCGCTCGGTCACGCGCAGCCAACATGGCGACGAACGGCCCGTAGAACAGCATTACAGCAAGGTCGAACGACTCATCGAGAGGGTGACAGGATAATGAGTTTCACCGTGAGTAACTCAAACCGCACACCGCGCATTCTCAATAACAGGAGCAGAAAGATTCTGTTCCAAAGCAGTTTGACCAAGAACCTGACCAGGACCAGGACCAGGAACATGAACAATAACACCCAACTGGAACACCAACACGAACAGGAACAAGAACACCAACACCCAGTCCTGGAAATGCGGGGGGTGTTTTTGATAGTCCCAGCAAGCGTTCGCGCCGTTCTGGCGATTCTGGACCTGGCAAAACATCGGACGGTTTACCCCCGTCCGACGAGGATGGGAACGGGCCCATCCTGGCACCCACGGCTGGTATTGCACCTACCCGCCTCGACCGGACGGATTACCCCGTCTGGTCGGGGACCAGTCCTGATGAACAGACGGCTCTCATCTTAGCCAAGTAGGACTCTGCGGGCTTTTGAAATGAAGAGACACATACAGCCATCGCCACCCAGACCGAACCAGCTTCCAGTTGAGCTAGTCGAATCTATATCGGATTCGCTGGCGGCCATGCTGGTTGCGGAGTGGCGGGCCAGGCATGCGTCACGGTTACGTCCCCAGGGGGTTGTAACCATAGAGGCTGATAGCACAGTAAAATCAACTTGTTATAGCGGAAAAGTTTGCCGAACTGGCCTGACAACAGGCGGTTCATCTTCACAAGATACCGAGACTCAAGCCGCTTCCACGTAGCAGATATTCAACTCCGTTCGAGAGGTCATTCGATGGCTGGAAAACAAGGTCGAAGTGGGCCGCCAGGGAATTTAAATAACTGCCGCCGCCCGTGGAGCGCGTTCTGGCGTCGGCGTGCGCTGCGAGCTGAAGATAAATGGATTCTCCCGACCTTGGAGTCCTACGCCAGCGGCTTGGCCTCTGACAAACCGGGATTGAGTGAGGCCGAATCCCGCCTGATCGAGATTGCACAGATCTCTCGTGGTGCATCCATGCTGATCTTGGCGGAAGCCGCCCGCTCTGGCTTTATCCAGAAAGAAAACGGCTCGTGGGACCTATCCCCAGGTTCCAAGGAGCTGGCGAAATTCCTGAGCATCGAACGGGCGAGCTTACAGACGCTCGGCCTCGGACGCAGAGCGAAGCCGATCCAGGACCTCGCGAAGCAGATCCAGGCGGAGAGGCAGGTCGATGGCGAGTGACCTACTGATCCACGATCCAGTCGGCTTCATTGACCGGTACGTGAAACGGGACGAGAAAGGCCGTGCATTCCAGCTCAGCCCCCACCAGCGGCGCGTGCTGGAGCGGGCGATCCAGTGGGACGAGGACGGGCGGTTACTGCTGCGCATTTTCCTGTGGGGGGAGATGAAGAAGTCCGGCAAGACCTTTCTCGCTGGTGCATTGACGCTCTGGTGGGCCTTCATCACCCCGTACACCGAGATCAATATCGTCGCGAACGACCTTGAGCAATCGGTGGGACGTGTCTTCAAAACCATTGCGCAACTCCTCGCCCACAATCCCGACCTTGCCGTGTCGGCCAAAGTCTTGGCTGAGAGCATCGCGCTCTCAAATGGAACCACCATCACGGCGATCTCATCCGATTACAAAGGCGCAGCCGGAGGCCGTCAGTCTTTGGTCGTCTACGACGAAATCTGGGGCTTCTCCCTTGAACGCGCGGAGCGGTTGTTTGAAGAACTCACGCCGCCGCCAACCGAGCCGAACGCCTGGGTATTGATCGTCACGTATGCAGGCTGGACCGGTGAATCGGCTTTGCTGGAGCGGCTCTACAAACGCGGGCTGGCCGGTGAGCGGATCGACAATGAGCTGGAACTCTACCGCAA
Source organism: Nitrospirota bacterium (assembly GCA_026387615.1). Lineage (GTDB taxonomy): Bacteria > Nitrospirota > Nitrospiria > Nitrospirales > Nitrospiraceae > Palsa-1315. The sequence continues at coordinate 26,934 of JAPLLI010000055.1, read as the reverse complement.
CGGCGATCTCACAATGTTCTGGTCGCACACCCCGCGCCAGCCGTGGCAGACGGCAGCGTATTACGCGAGCCAGCGGCAGATTCTTCGCCCGTCCACCTTCGCCCGCCTCCATGAAAATACATGGATCTCGAATGAATCGACGTTCATCACACCGAACTTGTGGGACGAGTGCGTAGATCCTGGCCATCGACCCCTGCTGCCCTCGAAGCACGAAGACGAATTCGTCGCCGTCGATATTGGCCTAAAAAGTGACAACGCGGCGGTCGTGCGGGTGCGGCGGCGGGGCAATCAGCTCGTCCTCGCGGGCTATCGCCTATGGAAACCGACCAAAAGTGAGCCGTTGAACCTGGAAGAAACGGTCGAGGCCTACTTACGCGAGACTCACGAGCAGAATGCCGTCCGACTCATTCTTGTTGACCCTTGGCAGGCGGCACGGTCGATCCAAACGTTGAAGACGGCGGGACTGCCTATCGAGGAATTTCCGCAAACCGTTGCCAACACCACACGCATGGCCCAAACGATGTACGACTTATTAAAAGGCAAGAATCTCGTGCTCTTCGAGGATGAGGAGCTGCGTCAACAGGCGATGAATACCGTCGCGATTGAAACGCCGCGCGGCTTCAGGATCGCGAAGGAAAAGGCCAGTCGGAAGATCGACGCAATTGTGGCGTTGTCGATGGCATGCGTGGCCGCACTCGATCATTGCCAGTTACCACCCCTGGAATTACTCGGCGGCAACGAGAGGCCCCTGACCACCGCCGAAATCGAGGAAGAAAATCAACGTGAATATGTACGACGGCGAGAAGAAAGCGCACAGGCGATCATGGTCGCGTGTATGAAGGATGGGTACTACGGGTTCCCGGATTAACCAAGGAGGATCGATGAAAAAGAAACCGAAGCCGAAGTCGAAAAAGACACCAAAGCTCGTGAGCAGCGGACCTCCGCAACCACGGTTCCTCGAACAGATGATTGTCAAACAAGGGAGGATGAGATGAGCGACACCATGAGCAAGCACGCATTCACGACCGTAAGCGCGACCAAGTTAGACACCCACGGGACGCTTCCGTCGATGACCGTCTCGACGGCGGCGGTGGATCGTGACAACGACCGTGTACTCCCCGAAGGCGGAAACTTCAAAAACTTTCTTAACAATCCGGCTTTATGTTGGGGGCACTCGCGATCAGACATTCCAATCGGGTCAGTCGTCCAGCTCTCGACCGACCGCCAGGCGGGTATCCGCATGCAGTGGAAGTGGCTGGAGAATGACCCCTTCGCTGATCGCGTCAAGAACGCCTGGGAGCAAGGCATCGTGCGGGCCGCGTCCATCGGCTTCATCCCGAAGCAATCGGTGCGGAACGAGTTCGGCGGGGAAGATCATCAAGTATGGGAACTGCTCGAAATAAGTCTGTGCAGCGTTCCCGCCAATCCCACCGCCGTGCGTGCGTTGAAGTCACTAGGGCTCTGGGACGCGCAGCGTGACGATGGGGAGCAGGAAGTGGATTGGAACGCGATCAATCGCTCCGCACGCAAGAGGGACCACCCAATTGACTGGGACCGTATCAACGGCGAAGAGATCAACATTGACCCTCGCGACGTGAATCGAATTATTTCAAGCATGGTCCCCGCCATTGTGGCAGGGACACGGGCAGGTATGCGCGAGGCCACCGGGCAGGCTGTGCGGAACGCCTTGAATGCACTCACTGGGCGCGTCGATTAACCAAGGAGGATGATTATGTTGGGATTGCTGAAGGATAAGGACGCTGTAGCGGATAACGCCATGATAGCGGTGCAGGACCGCCCAAAGGTGCAAGCGGTGAAGGCCGAACTCATGCAGGCCCGCGCGGCTCAGGCCGAAGCGTTGAACGCATTGAACAGACTCGAACAGACCGTCGCGCCCGAAACCACATCGGCATCGAGTGCCGTGTGCGTTCGAGATGAGATCGCGGTGATCCGCGCACGGGCCGCACTGCCCCAAGCGAGACAAGTCTACTGGGAAGCGGACATCGTCCTCAAGAATACGGAGCGCCAGGCTCAAACGGTGCTGGAAGCGGAGACCCAATTGCTCGACCAGGCACGGGTTGCGGCACGCCGTGAACTCATGCGGGAATTGTTCAAGCGGCTAGACGTGGCGAAAGAGATCGCCGAGGAAATTCGGGTCTACGATGAACAGACGACCCGACTAGGCGGACGAGCCCCGTCGCATCCCTTTGTCGAACTGCTCGACGAACCAAACCGAACGGGCTCCGTGACGTTCCGGCGGCAGATGTTCACCAAAGACGGCTGGCTTTAAGAAACGGGGGGAATCCTCGCGGCGCTGGGCGGCACCGTGGCCCACAACCCTGTGACCGGCCCCCACCGCTGCATGGCGGCATCATGACGGTCGCAGGGACGCCCTCGCGAAAAACTTCATCGGCATGATAAGGGAAAGCAGGGCTCGCCTATTTCTATGGTCGTGCTGAGAAATGGCAGCATTCGTGCCTTACGTCTCTAGTGGGAACTCGATCTCGTCTCAGGACTGATGAACGTACTTGTGGCGATACGTTTTTCCGCCGCAGCGGGTTCCACGGATTGGATTTCAGCCGAGCCTGTCAATAAATTTGGACTGATCTCAAAGAAATACTCTTTCTCGGCGAGAGCGGTAAATCGCACCGCGTTCTCTTTCCACGTTGGCGTCCATCCACCGAAGTGCTTCGCGCCGACATAGTGCTCGCCGACTCCGATCTTGAATTCTGTGTGCTCCCCAGAGCCAATAGCAAAAATCTCCTCCCCATCCAAGACCACAAAAAACGTGACTGCTACTCCTACAATACTACTAACCCGCATCACCGTTAACTTCGCCGTTGGCGTACCAGCGGAGAGCAATGGCAGTTCACCGATTCGGCCAGATGAAGCACAGCCAGCGAGAGCGAAAAGTAAGCAATAAATGATAAGTGAACCACGCATTTAAAGTTCCCTCTTGCGAATAATTAAATTTATACGCTTACGCCTCGACTACCCATTAGCCCGCTTATCACTTGCTAGGGACCGCGCCCCACTGTGCCAATATGACGTGAGGCACCTACTCTCCGACTCGAAATACCATTTCCATATCTTTATCGTCGTCCGTCATATCGGCAGGAAAGGCCGGGAGCACTCGCGGCCGCAACACGGCGCGTTGCCCCGCCATATCGAAGTAGGCATTGCCGGAGGTCTGCTTGACCACCACATCTTTGATCATCCCATCCCGCTGCACCCGAAACTGCACGATGACCATGTAGGTTTGCCCCGCCATACCCGCCATATCGACCGGGGGAGGCTCCCACTGGCTACCGATAATCGCTGCCACGCGAGCCCAATAGGGATTAGACCCAGCCTCACCAAGAACCTTCAACGTCGTCTCGGGAATCCTCATTGTCGAAACTTTCGCTGCCTGCTTTGCCGGTCTCTTGCGGAGCTTGCTCTCGCGTAGCAGATCCAGCTTGGCTGCTGGCTGAAACGACTTGATCTTCTTCAGCTCTTCTTCCATCTCCCTTTTGAGATCGTGCATGACCTACGATTGTTGCGACCCCTCTTGCTGGGCCACTGGCTTTGCCTGCGCCTCGATTTTCCCTTCAACTGAGGAAACCAGGCTAACCACATCTCTCGGTATCGGAACTGTTACATGAGCTACGGTGGGTTCATTTCGCACTATTTTATTTAGGTCGTATGCCCGAGCACTCTTATAGTTGTGCATGTGCTGTGGTTTACCCACATACTCACGGCCATCCTTAAGGGAGACGGTTAAGACAAGGGCTAAGTGGTCCAACACTTCGTCTATCTGCGCTGCTGCGGCATTTCGCATTGGCTCTTCATCGGGAAGGTCGGCGTTGTATGTCTCATCTAAGTCATGAATAACGGACTTCGCTTCCTTTGAAGCTTCGGCTGTAACGACAAATCGAAGCGCCACAGTATCGGGCAGGTCAAGTGACACTTCAGTTTCTGGTGGACCAATGGTGAGTGTATGACCATTAGTCTTCAAGGTTGTTAGTGCTCGTTCTAGAGCCTCTCTTTGCCGCTCACGCTGCTTCCGCTCGACCTCCCGTCGCCGTTGCTCTTCTCGAAAGGCCTTGTCCACTTGCGCCGACAGCTCCTCTCCAGATACAAGCCGCCTGTAGAGAGTCGTTTCAGTCAGTCGAACTTGACGAAACTGTTTCTCTACGTCTCTGATTTTCTCTAGAACGACTTCTCGCTCCGACTCCGTTTTCGACTGAAGAATCTGTCGCTTGAAGTCTTCTAGGTCTCTGCTCAGCTTAGCCACATCATCCTGCAATTTCTTATTCTCTGCGGCCAAGGGTCCTAGTTGTTTTCGGCGAGCAAGGTCTTCGATCTTATCTGTCGTGACCACGGCTCTGATTTTTACGTAAAAGCGAACTCCATTTCCTTCCAGCGCCCGATTCTGCTCGACAATCTCGGTCTTCATCACACCACCCGCAATCGTCTTGATCTCGTCCACTGTAAGATCAAGATTTCGCACATGGGTGTAACTCTCCACATAGGTACCGGCCTCTTCAAGCGCCCGCTGTTTGGCTCTCTGAAGGACCATCGCCTCCGCAAAGGACGGCGTCTCCCCGTCTCCCATTGAGTAGGTGGCTTCGGACACGATGGTCTTGGTTTCGGCAAGAGCGGGAGAACAGAACGAAATAAGAAAACAAGCTAACGAGAGGATGGTGGAGATCGTCCGCATCATTTGCTTCTCGGCAAAATGCCCTTCCGCTCCAGCTCCTGCAAGTGCGCCTCCGAGAGGTCGAACAGGAGCTGCTTGACCGTCTTCCGCTGCATCGCTGCCGCCACCTTCATGCGGTACATCAAGTCGCGAGGTACATCTTTGACGATCCAGGTTCCGGCTTTCTCTGGCCTATCTTTTAATGGCGGCATGATCGCTGCGGAGGGTATCACTCACTCCAATGGGAATCAACTATCTCTTTACTTATTTATATATGCTAGGATATACTGCCTCATTAGGAGGTGGCACCATGAAACACTGCAAAATGCTGATCAGCCTACCGGAATCTATGAAGCAGCAACTCGACGCCCTCCGCGCCGAGGGCTACACAGTGAGCGGCTACATTCGCCATGTCGTGGAAGCACTCGTCAGATTGAACACGCAACCGACTACGCCAAGCGAAAAGGCTGGCGCGTAGCCGAGGAGCATATCTACTCGGATGACGGCATCTCCGGTGCGGAATTTGTAAAGCGCCCTGGCTTTATCCGGCTAATGAACGCACTTGCACCGAAGCCGCCCTTTCAGGTGCTCATCATGAGCGAAGAATCACGGCTCGGTCGTGAGCAGATCAAAACTGCCTACGCCCTTCAGCGGCTCACCGACGCGGGGGTGCAAGTTTGGTTCTATCTGAGCGATCAGGAGCGCAAGCTCGACACCGCCATGGACAAGATCATGGGCTCGCTCACCGGCTTCGCATCAGAGATTGAACGAGAGAAAGCGCAGCAACGTACCTATGACACCATGAAACGGAAGGCCAAGGCGGGGCATGTGACGGGAGGAGCGGTCTTCGGCTACGACAACATCGACATCGCCGGAACCCTGCCGGACGCCCAGGGCCGCCCGAAGCGATCCCATGTGGAGTTACGGATCAACGAGGGGGAAGCCGAAGTCGTCCGCAAGATATTCCGACTGTATGCAGAGGGCCACGGCTTCACGAGCATCGCCAAGGCGCTCAATGCCGAGAGGGCCATCTGCCCGCGCCCCCGCCCCTCGTTCAACAAGCCGCACGGCTGGGTCAGTTCGTCAGTCCGTCAAATTCTTCTCCGTCGCCTCTACGTAGAGGAACAGGTCTGGGGGCGCACAAAGAAGCGCACGCCGTCCGGCGTCAAGAAAGCCCAGCACCGACCGGAACAAGAGTGGATCATCGTTCCCGTCCCCCAGCTACAAATCGTCTCGCCCGACCTGTGGAAAGAAGCGCAAGACCGCTGGAAGAACGTGCGCCAGTTATACCTCCGTGCCACGGACGGGCGCTTGCATGGCCGCCCGACGAACGGGCACGAGTCCCCTTACATCCTAACCGGCTTCACCGAGTGCAAAGAATGCAAAGGCAGCCTCTTTATTCGGAGCCGGAGCCATGGCAAGCGGCGGGCCTTTCATTATGCCTGCACAACGCACTATCAGCGCGGGCCAGAAGCATGCTCGGAACCGATGCTCCTCCCGATGGAGCTGCTTAACCATGCGATTCTGGAAACCCTCGAACAGGACGTGCTCCAGCCGTCTATTCTCGTCAAGGCGGTAGAAAAGGCCTTCCAGCAATTGCATATCCACGATAACGAACCCGACGCACGCCGCGAGGTGCTACGGAAGGACGTGGCCCACGTTGAGGCCGAACTTGCTCGGCTCGCGACCGCTATCGCATCCGGCGGTTCAATGGCCACGTTACTCTCCGCCGTTCACGAGCGCGAGGAACGACGGACACGGCTGCACGCGGAACTCGCAGCACTCGACGGCATACCCTTCGCACGCTTCGACGCCGCAACGATGGAGCATGAATTGCGGAGTTATTTGGAGGACTGGCCCTCACTCGCGCACCGGCACCACGCACAGACACGACAGATCCTTCGGAAGCTGCTTCCCAGCCGTATTCGGGTCTGGCGCGAGGTCGTGGGCGAGGAGAAACACTACCGCTACCAGGGGGTGGCAGCGGTCGGTAGGTTTTTCAGTGGGTTAGGTAAGGTTAAAAAGTTTGGTGTCCCCAACGGGATTTGAACCCGTGTTACTGCCTTGAAAGGGCAATGTCCTAGGCCAGGCTAGACGATGGGGACCAAAGACGACGCGCAGAATGAGCTGGACTCTTATCACACTTCAGACGCATGTGTCACTAGCGGGCGAGGAAGATTCGCGGAGCCCCGTCGCCTTTCCTCGCCGAATTCGGTAGGATCACGCGCACGAAAACATTGACGCGTCACCGGATAGGGCTCAGGAACAACGCTCATGACAAGACCCCGATTCACGGCATATCGATTGATGGAGGCCCGTCGGCACCCGCTCGGCAGCCTTACGACTTCCGCAGCCTGTCCCTGCCGGAAGCAGGCCAGGCGCGCCGTGAAGAATATGGACCTTCGCCATCCACCTCTGCCATGACAAGGGTACCAGCATGATGAACAACGAACGGCTCCTGCGCCACACCTCTCGCATTTTGCTCTGCGGCCTCCTCCTATTCAGCTGGGGCTGCGTCCACCGGATTCATGTCACCCCTGTGCCTCCAACCACGGCCCCTGTGACCATCGCGCAATCCGTGGAGGTGCTCGTGCCCTTTCTCGCCATCGAAGGGGCCGATCACATGCCGGGAATCCCCTTGCTTGAGTGGCCGGCACAGGACCTTCGCGCCGCTGTGATCGACTACATCCAATCGCGCAGGACCTTTGCCCAGGCGGACGGCAAACCCGCCGATCTCACCCTCACCGTCAAGGCCTGGCTGAGAATGCGATCCCGCGATAACTACCGCTACAAGCTGCGCCTGGAAACAACCCTTGGGCCGTCAAAAACGCCCCAGGCCGGTGTCGGGCTCAATCGGGAATCAACCCTTGGGCCTTCTGGACAGCCGCAGATCAAGTCCTATCTGGTGGAGAAAGACGCGGTGGGATCGAACATCCGCTGGGTCACGGCTTCGGACCAGACTCCCATTGCAGAAACAGTCCAGGCAGCACTGGACGATCTCCTCACGCAGATCGAAGCCGATCACCTCTTGTATCGAAAAGAACCACGCTAAGGAGGGGAAGACTGCAGGCTCCTAGGCCGTACGGGAACCGGTAAAGTCCACCCAAGCCGCACTGGCCTGTGCGGACGAAGCCGGTTCATACTCCTGGCAATCCAGCCGGAGCGCACGATCACCGAACGGGGCATTCACATAGTCACAGTGATGGGGCCGGTCGGCATTCGTATACTGATTGGGACGAAAATACTGACAAGACACACACATCCTCGCAACAGAAATCTCCCCTTGTTTCTGAAGACTGCGAATCACCTTCACCAGAGATGTGAGCAGCGCGACTTGCTCTGACGCCGAGAGGGTGGCTGTCGCCGTCCCCAGCTGATCAGGCATGCCGGGAGCGGGGGCACAAGACCGATTCCCCTTGGCCGTCAGTTGCGCCATCACCACCCGTCCATCGCTCATGTCTCGACAACGCTTGATTAACTGTTTCCGTTCGAGCGTGGCGATGACTTCCGACGCCGTCGGAAGCCGGACGGCCAACTCGTTCGCCACCGTAGAAATTTGCGCGCGTTGCCCTGGCTTCGTGCGCAGCAAGGTGAGGACCTGCCGCTGTAACGGCCCAAGACCGGCTTGACCTTCTCGTCGCCAGGTCCGGCTTTTCATCGCCAGCCCGATCTTTTCCAACCCAGCGACCACCTGAGCTATCGTCGCAGATGCGTCCCGCCGAGCAGACACCGGAGCCGTCTGCTTCTTGCGATTAATCACGCGTAACTCGGCCATCGACGCACCTCCAAAAATACCAGTATTTCGCGATACTATGCGCGACCTCTAGCCGAGTCAAGCCTTCAGGGCAACTGCCTGACAGGTTCGTCCCCACCGTGACAGCTATCAAAAATCATGACAACCACCTGAAATCATGACACACTTCGGTTTCTTTTCAGGAGAGCAGGATGACACGCTTTAGATTCTTCAGTACACAACCGATTAGACAGTTAGGCCGGAGTTAGGACGTGCGTTGAAACTAATTCCTTTCCATGAATCAGCGCTAGTGAAGCAGGCGCGGACTGATGATCTGACTAGGCTGCTGCAACAACCGAGCGATCACGAACGCCGTCCCTGCCAGAGCTGCAACGCCCCGTGCAACTGCCCCTCCCGTTCAACCGACTGCTGCTGCGGCTGCTCCGCCCGCTGCCCAGACGCCCCCACCTTTCTCTCCTCCGAGCCGGCCCAGCACCCGATTGAACCGAACATGGTCCCTCTGGTCTATGCCCTGAGCAGCTTACGGATCGTGCCGCCCTGCTGGTCCTGTGAAGGACATCTCCGTCCGATCGGCGGACTCACGCGGCTCCCACAAGTATGGTTTTACTCCGCCTCTACCGTCTACCCGGAACTCATCACCGCCTATTTCGCCGACATGAAATTTCGCGGGAAGCTGCACCATCAATGGGCCGTATCTCTTTGTCCCCATACCCCCGGCGGCGCCACCCTCTTTCAAATCCAGCCGGAAGGACTCCAGTCATCCGAGATCCAGGCCAGCGACCTCCCGTCCCTGCAGGAGGACCTCCGGGCCATGGGCGACTCGCTCGTAACCTCGATCCGGCAACTCGCGCTCAACCTGCTCAACCAACGATAGCGAGAACGCCGCTCTGCCATGTGAAAGCCGACCTGGCCCGGCAGCAGCCTAGCGGTTCAAAAGCTGCGGGTGATCCTGCACGATCATGTCGCCTACATAGCGTGAGCCATTGATGTTCAAATGGTTGCGATCCCGATAGAGCAACTTCCCATCCCTCCCCATCGTACAGAGCCTGTCGTCACAAAAATACTTGACGGTATTCATGACTTTCGCCTGGCCGTTCCTGCGCACCACGGACTCCAGAATAGGATAGTAGGAGTCATACTGATGGGAGAAATAGTTGCGGTTTTCTGCACAGGCGCTCGTCCCGCTAAATAATCGTTCATACTTGCACTTCGGCGGATCAAACCGGAAGTTCGGGACGTCGTCGGTGACATAGACGGTTTTATGGGCCGCCGTGAGCCGGGCCACCGTGGCTGCGAGTTCATCTCTGAACGTGTCGCGATCCATCGTCAACCCCCGCCTGCCGTTCCCGCTCCACTTCGCCGACAGAATCACCGTGCGGATCTGGTCATCGCCGATCACATGGCTGAAGATATGCTCGAATTCACGGGAGCTCGTGAAGGGCATGCTCGTTCTGAAGTAATACACCACGTTCCTAGCGGGGAGCGCCTCTGCGAGCCCCAGAAACAGAGGCTCCGCATGGCTATCGCCAATGATGGCGATGTCCGCGGGGGCATCCTTCTGCGACTGGAAACATCGGACCGAGCCGTTCAACAGCACCGCTTCCTGTCGGATGTTGACCGGCATACAAAGATAAAATGTGCTGCGGACATAGTCATGAAAGATATCCTGCCCGATATCGCCCTCATGTTTTACTTCCTGCGGACTACGGCCCTCCTTCAATAACAGCCCCCCCCTCTGCTGATTGAGGCCGGCAATAAGTCCCGCCACCAGCATCAACCCCAGCAACCCCAGCACCCACGCTTTACCAGCCTGACCAAATCGCACTGGCCGCTCGATCAATCGATAGGTCAACCAAGCCAGCACGACGGAAAGAGCCACGGCTGCCAGTCGCACCTCACCTGACGGGGTTTCGCTTTCGATCACCCGTGCAAAGGCAAGCAGGGGCCAATGCCATAAATAGAGGGGGAAACTGATCAGGCCGAACCAAACGAGCAGACGATGGGAAAGCACGGCACGATTGAACCAGGCCTGCGCACCGGCTGAAATAATCAACACCGCGCCAACCGTTGGCAGCAGAGCCCACCAGCCAGGAAAGGCCCGCTCCTTGGTGATACAGACGAGGCCAACCACAAGCAGCCCCGCCCCACAGAACGACTGCACATGGTCATTGCGGATCTTGAATTGCCGCAAGACCTGCGACTGAAAGAGCGTCAGGTAGGCCAGGCACGAGCCGATCAACAATTCCCAGAAACGCGTCTGCGGCGAATAGAACGCGGCGACCACATCGCTGTCGGCCTTCCAGAGATTTAACGCAAAAGAGATCGCCGTAATCGCGAGGGTCACGGACAGCAGATTGAATCGTCGCTTCCAGGCGCACCAGAGTAACAGCGGCCAGATAATATAAAACTGCTCTTCAATGCCCAGCGACCAGAGGTGCAGCAAGGGTTTCGTCTCGGCGCTGTTATCGAAGTAGCCGGATTCCCGCCACAGGGTAAAGTTCGAGATGAACAGGGCGCCGCGGACGATGTGTTTACTCAGCTGCTTGTATTCATCGGCAAACAACACAAACCACCCGAACACAAAGCACGCCATGAAGACCACGAGGAGCGCCGGGAAGATCCGTTTGATGCGGCGGCTATAGAACTCGACGAAGCTGAAGCTGTTGCGCGACAAATTGTCGAAAATAATGGTCGAGATTAAAAAACCCGAGATGACGAAAAACACATCGACCCCGATAAAACCGCCCCCCACCATGTCAGGAAACGCATGGAACCCCACAACAGCCAGAACGGCGATCGCCCGCAGCCCGTCAATATCTGCCCGATAGGGGGGATGCGTGAATTGGCCCGTTGTTCGGCTCACTACGTTGTCACTCATTCGCACGATGCTCCTCAACGACTTGCGGACAACAGCCCCCTCTGCCACGACAACACCCTCCGGTCAGGTCCGGTCCTGCCGTGCCGCCTCGCAGCATGTTGACGCTGCGGCGAGGGGCGAAGGCCTCGAGCCCTCGCAGTACAACGCGTCTGCCATGTGGACGTCAAGTCAAGACGCGGCGAGTGCCATTGCGGCCGCCTGCGTCCAGGTGTCTGTACAGAACGCCTCGGCCTTGAGCACGCAACCCGCAACCTTGACTTCTCCCTGTCACGGAATTACAGTGCCGCATTCTGTGCGGGTATGACTCCCGATGCGGTCCGCATCGCCACAGAAATCGAGACCCGACCATCGCGCAACCAAACAACACCCTCGCCCTCAATGAAGAGGGCGAAGCGCTGGCCTGGCACAGACACTCCAACAGTCGCTTCACCAGCACACAACGAGGCCAGTGCCTCAAATGTTTCAGCACCATTAACGGTCACGGTTTCTCCTGGCGCTGCACGCCGGCAACTGGCAATATCCTTGTGCCATCTGACCATAACGCGGGCCGGTCCTTGCAACGGCACAGAGGCTATATCGTGCGGCAAGGATGCAAGTATGACTTTTCCACAAGGAGCGGATAATGACCAAGGTGAGCCAGCCGGAGTCTAACAATCCCGAACTGCTGCAGGCCCAACATCAATTGGCCGCAGTTCAGCGGATCAGCCAGGCCCTCTTTCAGACGATCGACCTCGACCAACTCGTGGCGGTCACGCTCCGCGCCGCCCTGGAGGAAGTCGATGCCGAGGCCGGGTCCATCCTGCTGGCCGACCACGAGACCGAGCAGCTGGTGTTCCAATACTCGCTCGGCGAAAAACCGGTGCCGCGCGGCACCACCATTCCCTGGGACAAGGGAATTTCCGGCGCCGTGTTTCAGTCGGGAGAGCCGCAAATGACGTCCGCGGTGAACCAAAGCACCATCCATTACCGTCAGATCGACCAAACTACCGAATTCGTCACGCGCAATATGATCACCCTGCCGCTGCGGCGCTGGCGGGGAGAGCCCATCGGGGTCCTCAACGTGCTGAATAAACGGAAGGGGCCTCCCACCGACGACGATCTCTCCCTCTTAACGATCATTTCCGCCTTTGCCGCCTTAGCCATCCAACAGGCCCGCCAATTTGAAGATACCAAAAAGGCCGAAACCCTCACCCTGCTGGGCGATATTGGGCATGACATGAAGAACCTGCTCCAGCCAGTCCTGGTCGGCGCCCAACTGCTGAAAGCCGAAGTCGACGACCTCTTCGCCGGCATGGACGAAGCGGAACTCCAGAAGAAGAAACGAAGCCAGCGTCTGTGCGATGACGCGGCCGGCATCGTGCAGAAAGGAGTCGAACGCCTGCATGACCGCGTCAAGGAGATCGCGGACTGCGTCAAAGGCCTCAACTCCGATCCCAACTTTGCTCCCTGCCAACTCGACATGGTCATCGACGATGTCATCAAGACCCTGTTCCTCGTCGCCAAGGAAAAACAGATTACCCTTCACACCGACGGTCTCAACTCCCTCCCCGAGTTCAAGGCCGACGAGCGGCGGCTCTATAACGCCTTCTACAATCTCGTGAATAACGCCATCCCGGAAACGCCCCCTGGCGGATCCATTACCGTAGGCGGCCGTCCGGACCCCACGTCTGGCGCCATTGAGGTCTGGGTGACGGACACGGGCCGTGGGATGCCACCTGAAATCCGTGAGCGGCTGTTTTCAGCCCGTGCCATGAGTACCAAGAAGGGCGGAACAGGCCTCGGCACAAAAATCGTGAAAGACGTGGTGGACGCCCATCAGGGAAAGATCTGGGTAGAAAGCGAGGTCGGCGCTGGCACGACCTTCCATCTGCTGCTGCCTCTTGACCCGACGAAATCCGCGCCTCAGGCAGGCCTCTAGCGCGCGGCGCCGCCAGCACCGTTCCCGCCAGCTGCGAGGATATGTATCCGGCTAGACAGGGACGATCACAGACGAACGCTCGTCACACGCGAACAGTTATGTCAGACAGTCCGAGCCGAGCCGTGCCCAGCCTCGCGACCCGCTTACACAGAGGCCCAGCCAGTTTCATCGGAAATAACGATATGGTACGGTACCGCCACCCTACTGGAGACTAGAACGTGGACCTACGGATACTCGGCTGTCATGGATCAGACGGTGTACTGGACGGCAGCCATGGAGCTCAGGATTGCAATACCTGCGGGTTTTTGTTGAATGGGACCGTCCTTGTCGACGCCGGCACCGTGGCCACGAAGCTCCCGCTCAAGGAGCAACAACAGATCCGTCACATTCTCCTGTCACACCTGCATTTCGACCACATCAAGGGCCTCCCGACCTTCGCCGACAACATCAGCGGGGACGGCGCATCGCCTGTGACCGTCGCCAGCCTTTCCGACGTGATCACGGGATTAAAGGCGCATATCTTTAATGCCGCCGTCTATCCGGACTTCTTCACCATTCCGACCCCCAACAGCCCCACGCTCGTCTCGCAGATGCTCGACGCCGGAACAACCTATGGCATCTCAGGGCTCGAGGTCACGCCCATCCTCGTCAACCATACCGTGCCAGCCGTGGGATTCATCGTGCAGGATGCCGCCTCGGCCTTCCTCTACAGCGGAGATACCTATCTCACCGATGCCTTGTGGCTCAAGGCCAGACAGATTCCACAGCTCAAGGCGGCGTTCATTGAATGTTCCTATCCGAATACCCACATGGAGTTGGCCCGGATCAGCAAACATCTGACCCCCTCCCTACTGGCGCAGGAACTGAAGAAACTCGCCCGCCCTGATATCGCCATCTATGCCTACCACCTCAAGCCGGCCCACAAAACGCAGATCACAAGGGAGCTCAAGGACTTGGGCCTTCCCAACCTCATGGTTCTCACCGAAGGACAGACCATTACGGTATAGCCCGCCCCCTCACCGGATCCGGCCCGCCCGTTCAGGCCGGACGGACAGGCTCCGCGAAGGGTACCAGTCAGAATTTGAAAATTGGGTCTATTGCAGGGAGACGGAGTGCGATCCGGCAGAGCGAATTACGCCGTCCCGCTGTCGGCCCGGACGAGAAGCACTGTGGTGTTATCTTGCCCCCCTCGCCGATTCGCTTCAGCGATCAAGGCATCACAGGCCCTCTCGGCGCTAGCGCCGGAAGAAGAGAGCACCTCGAGAATCTGTCGATCCTCGAGCATATTGGTCAAGCCGTCCGTGCAGAGAAGAATCCAGTCGTCTGCCCGAAGGGGGTGAACGGAACAGTCCGGTTCAGCCACGGACGCAGATCCCAACGACTTGGTCAACATATGATGCCAGGGATGCACCGATGCCTCCTGCGGGGTCAGCAGCCCTTGCTGGACCTGCCCATCCACCCAGGTATGGTCCCTCGTAAGCTGGGTCAAACTGTTACCACGAACCAGATAGGCACGACTGTCACCAATATGAGCAACCGTGGCACAGGCGGCAGGGCCCGCAGCAGATCCCGCTGCAATCTGCAGGGACACAAACGTGGTCCCCATGCCAGCCAGCTGAGGATGGGTCAGCGCCTGCTCCCGTATGGCCACGTTGGCCGCTTGAATCGCTTCACGCAACGGGCCGTTCTCTTGAAGGGAACGATCCTGACAGGCGCTGGCTTCAGGCTGAACGAGACGGGGTCCCCAGGCGGACAAGGTCTCCACCGCCAAACGGCTGGCAACCTCACCCCCTGCATGGCCCCCCATCCCGTCGGCGATGACCCACAGACCGAACTGATCCAGCACCACAAAGGCATCCTGATTGTCTGATCGGACAAGGCCCGCATGGGTCCGTCCCGTGCCCCGCCACATCAGGCGACGACCCTGCGCATTTGGTGTCATGTCCCCGCTCATAATTCCTGCTTCAGTGATCGATAAGAAGCTCGCCATCCCGTTCGTATCTTCTCCGAGGCCGTTGCGCCGCGCAAGAAAACACCTCGAAATATACTATACGCATGCTTCTCGGAGATACACAGACCGGCCACCGGCACAGGGCTCTCCAGGCACCGACCTGCGTGAGACGCCGTGACGCCCCCGTTTCGGCAGCCCCCGGCGGAGCATCAGACCCAGGCGGTCCCATGAGGCGAATCACGCACGATCGAAGACTGTCGCGTAATCAATATCACCTCGCGCTCTCCGCCACGAGACGTATATAATGGCCTAAAATGACATCTACCACGCCGTATCACACAGGAGCTCTCCCGGGACGCTTGACAGTCTGCAGCAGAGTCGTTGTACTGCCACAGCCTCACGGCACGACCTATCATCGCGCCGTCAACACAGCACAAGGCGCCACGTAACAATGGCGCCTTTCACTAAACGTAACTGGGGAAACCTTTGCCAGAAGGTCCTGAAGACGCAACCCCGGCAGGGAGGCCATGTTCAATCTCAGCAGCCTCAGTGACAAACGCGAAAAGGCCTACAGGGACGCGAACTGGGGCCAGGTAATCACCTACGCCCTCAAGCTGCTCAAAGACGATCCGGAAGATCTCGAGACGCTCAACGACCTGGCCGTCTCCTATTTCGAGACAAAGCAATTCGACCAGTCCTTCGAGATCTGCAAGCAACTGCAGAGCCTCCTCCCCTCCCAAAACCTGGTCCGGCAACTGAGCGGATCGGGAACCCGCTACATGCGCCATCACATCATCTACGGCATGCTCCTCCATCAACGGGGACAATTCGAGGCCGCCTTGGAGGTCTTCAATGGCCTGAAATGCCTGAAGGGGCAATTCTCCGAGAAGTTCCACTACATCGCGCAGATCCTGCTGCGGCAAGAGCGGGTGGATCCGGCGATCGGAGAATACGAGCAGATGTGGAAGCTGCGCCCGGACCGGGAGCCAAAGATCATCAAGGAGCTGCAGTCCATCCTCGCAAAATATCCGATGCAGACCAAGGCCCACCGCCTGCTATTCGAGATCCACCGGGAGAAAGCCAGACTCCCATCCGTCATTCAGGAGGGAGAGGGGGCCGTCGCGAGCGGCAAAGCCGCAGCAGAAGCGATCTATGCGATCAGTCACTACTATGAGTTCCTGGGCGAACCGGACAAGACGCTACGGCTGCTGCAGGAATACCTGCGGCAATGCCCGGACGACCCGCATCTGCGCTGGCGGCTGGCCGAGCTCTCCCTGCGCTATGGAGACGTGCTGCAGGCCCTCCAGCAATACCGGACGCTCATCGAACGCCAGCCCGAGAAACGAAACACGGTCCTCGCCAAGCTCGAGACCGCCGTCAACCAAGTGGGCGGAGCCGGACAAAAGCTCATCCTGGCCGAACTGTTCTCGCTCAACCTGGAAACAGGGCAGCACGCAGCGAGCCGCGCCTGGCTGGAACGGCTCCTCCCGCTTCCTCCACAGGAGGACGAGCTCCGCCTGAACCTCCTCGAGAAACTGGCCATTGCAGGCGACCAGGCCATGGATATGGGCGAGCTGGAAATCACGCGCGTGATCCTTCAGCAGATCCTCCTCCTGGATCCCTATATTGAAGCGGTCCGGGACCAGTTGAACGAACTGGAGGAACTGCTGACCCAGAAACGGAAAGGCGAGCTGGAGGAACGGCTGCAGTCGGGACGCCTGTCCGGGCCGGACCACCTCGCGGTCCTGCAGGAACTGAGCGACATCTATCGAACCTGCCATGAGTCCGAAGACCGGATCATCTCAATCTATCAACAGCTCGTGCGCATTCCCTTCCCGGGCCAGGCCGAGGCCATCCTGCAGCTCGGCCTGAGCTTCCTGCGCAAAGGGATGGTCGACCTCGCGGAGAAACAGTTTGAGCAGTTTGTCCAGATGCCCATGCCCACGGACACATTGACGGAGGGCCTGTACCTGATCGGGGTGGCCAGCGAAGGAGCGGGTCGCCTGGAGAAGGCCCGTGCAGCCTACGGAAAAATCCTGGAAGTGAACCTGAGCTACAAAGATGTCCTGCCCAGGCTGAAGCAGCTCCCCGCCGTGGCCAGCGCGAGCGCGGCCGCGCTGCCGGCCAGCGGGTGGGACCAAGTGCGGGAACGGTACGAAGATATCGTCCAGATCGGCGTCGGCGGCATGGGCACCGTCTACCGGGCGATGGACCGGGTCCTGCGCAGGAAAGTGGCGCTCAAAGTCATGAAGGACGAGATGAAACAGGTCGCCGATGCCGTCCCGCGGTTTATCCGGGAAGCACAAGCCGCCAGCCATCTCCGGCATCCAGGCATCGTCGCCATCTACGACATCAATGTCGGTGATCCCGTGTTCATCTCCATGGAGCATGTCGAGGGCGAAAGCCTGCGCGACACGTTGAAACACGGCCCGATGGACCCGGCCTTGGTCAAGAAAATCGCCCTCCAGCTCTGTGACGCGCTCGGCTACGCCCATACCCAGGGCGTCGTCCACCGCGACATCAAACCGGACAATATCATGCTGACGGCTGAGGGGCAGGTCAAAGTCGCGGATTTCGGGCTGGCCCATCTCAACGCCGCCACCTCCAACCTGACCCAGGTCGGCTCGGTCATGGGAACGCCCTGGTACATGGCGCCGGAGCAGATCCTCGGAAAGCCGGTCGACAGCCGAACGGATCTCTACGCCCTCGGCATCTCCTTCTACGAACTCCTGACGGGGCGCGTCCCCTTCATAGAAGGCGACGTGTCCTACCAGCACCTCCATGAACCCCCCATGGCACCAGGGATCCTGAACCCCAAGGTCCCCAGGCCGCTCGAGACGCTTATCATGAAGTGCCTGGAGAAAAAGCCGGAAGATCGCTATCTCACAGCCGAAGCGCTGGGCCATGAACTACAAAGGCTGCCCTAGCCTGACCGGAGCATTGCATGATGGAACCCACGACCGAGACGATCACCTGTCCCCACTGTAACCTGGCCCAAGCCCCCGCCACCTATTGCGTCAGTTGCCTCGTGCACATCGCGCAGTACTCAGGCGTCCAGACCCACCTGGCGCAATTAGAAACCCAACTCGGACGGGTGCGGGACCTGTTCGAGCAGACGCCCCCGCCCCCGCCCTCCGGTGACGAAACCATCCGGAGCCTGGCCGAAGTTTCCCAGGGGCTGCGGCGAAGTTTTCAAGGCATTACGCGGCTGCAGCGGGAAATGGCCACGCTGGTCGAAGTCGGCAAGATCATCAATTCGGTCCTCTCCATGGACCAGCTCCTCAACACCATCATGGACATGGCCATCAAGGTGATGAATGCGGAGCGAGGCCTCCTCATGCTGAAGGACGCCCAGACGGGCAAGCTGGCCATGCAGGCAGAGCGCAAGCTGGAAACGGAGCTGGCCGGCGGCAAATCATGGGACGTGAGCACCAACATCATCAGCCGCGTGGCCAGTGAGGGGAAACCCATCCTCGCGACAGACGCCAGCCAGGAAAGCGCCTTCCAGAACATGCAGAGCGTCATCGCCCACAACATCCGGTCGGTGCTCTGCGTCCCGTTGCAGGCCAAAACCGGCGAGATCCTCGGCGTGATCTATCTGGACAACCGCATGACCTCCGGCGCCTTCGCCAACCAGAGCGTCGAGTTCCTGACCGCCTTCGCGCATCAAGCCGCCATCGCCATCGAAAACGTGCGCCTCTATGAGAACGTCCAGAAAGAGACGACCGCCAAGCTGAATCTCCAGCGGTATCTCGCCCCCTCGGTGGCGGAGGACGCCATGAAGCGGCAGGGCGAGACGATCCTCGGCGGACGCCGGACCGAATGTTCCATGCTCTTCTGCGATATCTGCTCCTTCACGCCCACCTCGCAGCAGCTCGACCCGGAACGAGTCGTGCGGCACTTGAACGAGTTCTTCGGGATCATGACGGAGATCGTCTTTCGCCACCAGGGCACGATGCTCGAATTCCTGGGGGACGCGGTCCTCGCCCTCTTTGGCGCCCCGGTGCCTTGCGCCGACCATGCCAGACGGGCCGTGGCGGCCGCCCTGGACATGCAGCGCGAGATCGAAGGGCTCGCGGAGCGGGCCTGCCAGGACGGCTGGCCCAAGTTCCAGATCCGCATCGGCATCAATACCGGAGACGTCATCGCGGGCAACATCGGATCGCTGATGCGGGTCAAGTATGCCGTAGTCGGCGACAATGTGAACCTGGCGGCGAGGATCCAGTCCCACGCGAAACCCGGCGGCATCCTGATCAGCGAAACCACCTACCAGCAGGTCGGAGAGCAGGCGCGGGTCGAGCCATTGCCGCCGCTCACCGTGAAAGGGCGCACGGGCACGGTCAATGTCTTTGAAGTCCTCGAACTGCTGGCGCAACCAGCCGACCAGGAGGCGAAGAACCTGAGGCGCAGCGAACGGAAAGAATCCTCGATGTTCGCGATCTTCCGGGACCCGGCGCAAAGCCGCGTCTACCAAGGCACGATCAAGAACATCAGCCAGGGGGGCATGCAACTCAGCACACGAGACGAATTCGCGCCAGGCGCGAAGCTCTCGCTCTCATTCAAACTGCCCAGCGGAGACAAAGTGACCGATCGAGAAGCGCGCGTCATTCGCTCCGAGCGGCTGCTGGACGAACGAGGCGCCGTCTATTTCAAGGTGGGCATCGAATTCCTCGACGCGACGCCGGAGTAAGCCCAACCGATAAGCTGAACTCCTCATACGCTAAGCTCAGGGCTCCTATTGCTTCTTCGCCCCTTCGCAATACATCACGCGGCCAGTCTTCAATCTAAAATTCCTCGAACTCACTGTCTTTCTGCCGGCTGTTCTTGCCGTTGGCCGCCGCGAACTGTTCCGGCTTCGTATTCACCTTCAGCGGCGCAGGCCTTTTGAGCAAGGGGCGCTTCACCGGCCCGGCCGCGAAGGAGTTGGGCTTGTGCGAAACTGCACTGGGCCGCGCCTGGCTCACTGGTGAGCTCCCCTCCATCTTAAACGAGGCGACCTGGCGCATCAGCTCTCCGGCCTGTTCCTTCATGGACTGGCTTGCGCTGCTCGCCTCTTCCACTAAGGCCGCATTCTGCTGCGTCGTTTCGTCCATCTGCATAATGGCCTTGTTGACCTGGTCGATCCCGCTGGCCTGCTCCTGCGAGGCCGCTGTAATCTCCGCGATGATGTCGGTCACCCGCTTGACCGAGCCCACGATCTCTTCCAGCGTCTTGCCGGATTGATCGACCAACTTACTCCCATCCGTCACTCGCTGCACGGACTCGTTGATCAAGCCCTTGATCTCCTTCGCCGCAGTCGCCGACCGTTGCGCCAGGTTCCGGACTTCGGCTGCCACCACGGCAAAGCCGCGTCCATGTTCCCCGGCCCGGGCCGCTTCCACCGCCGCATTCAAAGCCAGCAAGTTGGTCTGAAACGCAATCTCGTCGATCACCGTAATGATGTCGGCGATCTTCTTACTGCTCTTGTTAATCTCGTCCATCGCATCAATCGCTTGCGTCGTGACCGAGCCACCCTTCTCGGCGACGTCGCGGGCCGCAATGGCTAGCTGATTCGCTTGCTTCGCGTTGTCGGCATTCTGCTTCACCGTGCTGGTCATCTCCTCCATAGCCGACGAAGTCTCTTCCAGCGACGAAGCCTGTTCACTCGTGCGCTGCGAAAGATCTTCATTGCCTTTGGTGATCTGCTCCGCGCCGGTGCTCACACTCTCTGCAGCCGTCCGCACCGTGGACAGCGTGCTCGTCAGATTTGAGAGCGCCCGATTGATACTAACCTTGAGTTTCTCCAACTCCCCCTGATAGGTCCCGGCCATCTGTTGTGTCAGATCGCCCTCAGCCAGAGCGCCCAAGACCTGCTGCGCCTCCTCGACCAAATGCTCCTGCTCCATCTGGGATTGCTTCTGCACCGTAATATCGGTTGCGAACTTCACCACTTTGTACACTTTGCCATTGGCGCCCACGATCGGGTTGTACGAAGCCTGAATCCAAATTTCCCTGCCCCCCTTGCCGATGCGGCGATAGACGCCTGCGTCGAATTCCCCCCGATTGAGCTTCTGCCAGAAGGCCGCGTACTCACCGCTATTCCCATAAGCCGGATCGCAGAACAGCCGGTGATGCTGCCCTTGAATTTCATTGAGCGTATAGCCCAGACACCCCAGAAAATTGTCGTTCGCGGTGATGACCGTGCCATCGAGGTTGAATTCGATCGCCGCCTGCGCCTTATTGATCGCGTTGAGCTTGCCCTCGAACTCGGCAGACTGGTTCTTCTGCGCCGTGATATCGGTCGCAAACTTGACAACCTTATAGACCCTGCCATTGGCATCCAGAATCGGGTTATAAGAGGCCTGAATCCAAATTTCCCTGCCCCCCTTGCCGATGCGGCGATAGACGCCCGCGTCGAACTCGCCACGATTGAGCTTCTGCCAGAAAGCCGCATACTCGCTCGTGCTGGTATGGGCCGGATCGCAGAACAGCCGGTGATGCTGACCTTGAATTTCATTGAGCGCATAGCCCAGGCAACTAAGGAAATTCTCATTGGCGGTGATAACCGTGCCATCGAGGTTGAATTCGATAGCCGCCTGCACCTTATTGATGGCGTTCAGCTTGCCCTCGAACTCGGCAAACTGGTTCTTCTGCGCCGTGATATCAGTCGCAAATTTGACGACCTTATAGACCTTGCCGGTGGCATCCAAAATCGGATTGTACGAAGCCTGAATCCAGATTTCCTTGCCGCCCTTGCCGAGGCGGCGATAGACGCCCGCGTCGAACTCGCCCCGATTGAGTTTCTGCCAGAAGGTTTTGTATTCGTTGGAGCCCGCATAGGCAGAGTCGCAGAATAGACGATGGTGCTGGCCTTGGATTTCATTGAGCGTATAGCCCAGCGTTTTCAGAAAATTGTCGTTGGCCGTAAGAACGGTGCCATCAAGGTTAAATTCGATAACAGCCTGAACACGATCAATGGCTTCAGCCCGTGCCCTCAAATCATTCAGGTCGCTACCGTCTGATTTCTTTACGAACAGTGCACGCAGAGACATTACAACTTCTCCTTTACTGTCATCGACTATGAGGATGGGCGATCGCCCTTTCCGTTATGCCGTGGCTGACATGGCCTGCTGCATCTCTCCATCGGTCAGCAACCGATCGACATTCAAGATCGCCACCAACCGATCGCCGGATTTCCCGATGCCGCTCAAGACGCTCACATCCGCCTTGGAGCCGAACTCAGGCGGCGCTTGAATATCCTTCTTACTGATGTTGAGAACGTCGGATACGGAATCCACCACCAACCCCATGATGCGGTCTCGCACGACGACCACGACGATGACCGTGAACATCGTATAATCGATCGTCAGCATGCCGAACGTCGCCCGTAATTCGACGATCGGCACGATGGTGCCCCGGAGGTTCAACACTCCCTTGATGTAGTCAGGCGTGTTGGGGATCTTGGTCACAGTTGTGTAGCCCTTGATCTCCTGCACACGCAAAATGTCGACGCCGTAGAATTCATCGCCCAACTGAAAGGTCAGGAACTGGCTCCCATCCGTCGCGAGCCCGGCTGGCCGATTGAGATCATTGGTGGCAGTTTCGACTTCGATAGCGGGCATAGATGCCTTTTTTTTCTGAGCTATCAGCCGTCAGCTCTCAGCTTGCAGGAAGGCGCTGACAGTCGAGGGCTGGTTCGTGTCGCCGTCATCCACCTGGATCTCGACGACAAGATCTGTATCGGCAAGGAGGGCAAAATATTGAGTCGTTATTAGGCCCAGCAGCTAGGGCCTAACAGGCCCTGCCGGTCTTGGAACCGAGCGTTCACGCCCCGCGGCGGGAAGAAGAGGGGTCCTGGCTCGAATATTTTCGCACATACAGGGCCACCGCCTCAGAACGGCGCGTCACGTTCAATTTATGGAAAATAGTATTCAGATAGTTTTTAACCGTTTTGTCGCTGAGCCCCATCGCCGCTGCCACTTCCTTGTTGGTCTGCCCCTTCGCGACGAACACCAGCACGCGCTGTTCCTGTTCAGACAGGGTAGACGCCGCTCCAGCGGCAGGATCCGTGATGGCCTTGATGCGTGCCATCGCCCGCTCCGCCAATATCGGATCCAGGCAGGACCCGCCTCCGGCGACTTTCACGATGGCTTGAATCAGCATATCCCCGCTGACTTCCTTCAGGAGGTATCCCTGTGCGCCAGCCATGATGGTCGAAAACACCGCCTCATCGTCCACGTAGGACGTGAGAAACAGGACGCAGCTGTTCGGAGACACCATCTTGATCTCGCGGCATCCCTCGACGCCATGACCGTCCGGCAGCCTCAGATCGAGCAGGACCACATCGGGATGAAGCTGCTCGCTGAGTGCCACGGCCTGGGCAAGGGTGCCGGCTTCTCCGACCACGGCGATCGCCGGCGTGTCTTCGAACAGGGTCTTCAGCCCCATGCGGAGCAATTGGTGGTCGTCGACCAGCAACAAACGAATCGGTGATGGGTCAGGATGTGACATGGATTTCCCTCCTTGCCATCGCAATGGTGATACGGGTGCCGCGCCCCGGAGCGGAGACGATATCGATCGCGGCGCCGATCTGCCGCGCGCGAGCCTCCATGTTACCGAATCCCCGTCCGTTCCCCTCAGCGCGCCGGGCAAAGCCGGCCCCATCGTCTTCAACTCTCACTTGAAGACGACCCTCGATGGAAGCAATGGTCACGTGACACGACTCAGCGGAGGCATGCCGAACCGCATTACTGATCGCTTCCCGCACGATGTACAGCAAATGCTTGATCTCTTCACGGGATAAGCCGACCATAGAGTCCGGATCTACCATATGCAGGCCCAAGACCGGCCGCTCCCCGACCCGATGCAGTTGAAGGATCTCCTCGATTCCTGCCCGGAGATCTAAGGTGCACGCCCAGGGAGGATCTTGGCCCGTCATGAAATCCCGCACCTCGGCAATCACCAGACCGACATCCTCGATCCGAGCATCCATCTGCGGCAGCACAGGCTGAGATGGCGTAGTGAGCAGGCGGCGGCAATGTTCCAGCCCGAGCTGTATAGCGTACAACGACTGCAGAATGCCGTCATGCAGATTGCGCGAGACGGCTTCCCGCTCTTCGAACACCCGATGAAGGACTTCCTGCCGTCGCAGACGCTCCTCCACCTGTTTACGCTCGGTGATATCGATGACCGAGCACAAGATCGTCATCCCTGTATTCGTCTTCATCGGATTCAATCCGATCTCGACCGGGAACTCGGAACCGTTCTTTCGAAGGCCGTACAGATCCCGCCCGCTGCCCATGGGGCGGGCGGATGGACTGTGAAAAAACACGGCCCGCTGGGACGGGTGCGCGCCACGATATCGTTCCGGAATAAGCCGTTCGACCGGTTGCCCGATCAATTCGTCCCCGGTGTAACCGAACATGCGCTCCAAGCCGGCATTGACTAGGACAATATTGCCCATACCGTCTGCCACCAGGAGTCCGCTGGGGATGGCCTCGAACGCGGTTTGCAGACGCTGATCCTCTTGTGTGCTTCCCGACAGAAATTTCACCATCGTCCAGATCACTGCAATTCCCACCGTGCGATCGAGCATCACCATGGCTGCGGGGACGATACTGGGAGGGGCCAGAAAGTAGCCGATCACGATCAGTCCTGAGCAGACGGAAGCGACGACCCGTACAACCCGCGGAGAGGCTGAGCGCCCGGCCAAGATGAGGGGGACGAGGTAGCCAATCCCTACGGCATGGCCAAGGGGAGTCCGCCAATCAAAGATAAGAATTGTTAGCATCAACAGAGGAATCAACAGATGATCCCTACGGCCTAGCTCGAAAAATTTGATTAATCTCTGTGCGCTCTGCCTGTGGAGCATTCAGCAACCCCGAAAAAAGACCGGTGGTGTTAAACAACTTCCCGCCGAAGGCCTATATAGACGCAATAATCATTCCTATTCGCATCTCTGCATGATTACTGATGATACCTATAAGACATAGGAGGCGCTGCCAATACTTTGACAGGGCAAGCGTCAGTCGGCTGGCAAACAGCCTGGCTCATCGAACTGAACGGGTGACAGGCGAGATTGACAACGAACACTACCGGCGACAGGATTACATCAAGCAGCCTGAAAAGGGCTGGCCTGAAGTCGATGCCTTGCGTTCCACACTTCAGCGGAAATTCGACAAAGACATACGGCGCGACAATGAAATATTTAACCGCCCGCATGGCGGCCAGCGGCTCAGCCGGGGAAAGCGGATCGCGTACTCTATTGCGTTGCTGTGGGGAAACGGCTAGGGATCGAACCACTACCTCGCCTTAACAGCGATAACAGGCCAACAATGTCACCGGCGTGATAGGGCAACTGCTTCCCAGCTTTATCGGCACAAACAAGAATTAAGCGGCGGCAATTGATTCGATTGATTCTGAAGAATTTGCTCTGTATTGCTGATGTTCAGCACAAATTCAGCACACACTTTGACCAGAAGGCCCTTTTGAAAACATGGAATGGGCTATCCCGGAAGATAGCGGGAAAGACGCGTGGCGAACGATGCACTATAGATTGCGGGAGAAGTACGGCCGAACATGTTTCTGAAGCGGCGTATCCCGGTGGGCTTCATGCCACAGCCCGTGATCCCGTCGATGCCGCACCAGATTTCTCTCGTGTCCATGCGAACGACGTCTCTTGCCCTGTCCAAGGGCTCGCCAGCCGCTCCACTTTTGGATGAACGCACTCAGCACCGTCCCTAGCGCACTGACACTAGCAAGAACAAGCGTTCCCGTACCTGAGGCCATGGTTGCATCCTTTCTAACAAAATAGACCGTTAACGGGGACCTGACCGCGCGAGAATATTCCAACACCGTGAATTTAGCAACAGACAAATACCTAATTCATCAATCCCAGGCCTTTATTGAAATCGTTCCAGGCGCTTCTGCTGCGGCAGGTTGGCTGTCACGACCATCCCGGCTTGTCCGATCGGAGAGGGCGAAGGCTTCGAACCCAGGGCGAAACACATGAGATTCCCGTTCGCATCAATGTGGGGACGATGAACCGTATCCGATTCTGGAAACTTTCTTGCGAAGAGCCCCATGAAGCCCCGCTTCGTCTCGAAGGAGCGAACTGTCCGATTCGCGCGTGGCCGTTGAGGGCGCTGTCGCAGGCGAGACAGAGTGAAACCCAGAACCAGGACGACCAGCCCACCAAGATAATAGATAGTCTCCATAGAAGGTCAGCTTACCGCAAAAGAGGCGGCAGCGGGGATCTGACTGTTGCGTCCCAAGTCGTCTCGCGCAATGAGCACGGTTTGCGTCGGGCCATTCCGGCAAAATCCACTCGACACCTGATTGGGCTATTTCACCTTAGAGGGCAAGGTCATCGTTCTGCCTGCCACCATGAAGGTGCCTGTCCCGCAATGGTGTAACGTTCTGGGCCGTTTCTTGGAGGGGTCGATCCAGGCCTTGAGTACTTCGAGGATGAAAATATTGTATTGGACCGCCAGCCTCATATCGACAACCTTGCACTCGAGATTGGCATAACATTCCTGGATGAGCGGCGCCTTCACGTGGGAGCCGGCCACCGCCGTCAGGCCGAACTTCTTGAACTTGTCAGTCCTGCGCCCCGAGATATTGCCGCAGCCCACCACCTGCATCGCCAGTTCCACCGTCGGAATATTGATCACACATTCCTTCGTCGCCTTCAGCAGGCTGAACGAATGGTTCCGGTTGCTGATCACGCAGCCCACCAGCGGCGGCTCGAACTCGATCATCATGTGCCACGACT
>JAPLLI010000040.1 GCA_026387615.1 Nitrospirota bacterium | reverse complement strand
AGTTCTGCAACAGGAAAGACATGGAGGCGATTTTAAGGTTGTAGGCCTGGAAGGGAATGATCCCGCCTGAGCTGCTGATCTTGAGCTTTTGCCCTTCGGCTCCCACCATCTTCGGGATGTTCGGTCCATGGATATCCATGTCGCAAATACCGACATGCCAGCCCTTGAGCGCAAGACTCACGGCGAGGTTGGTCGTGCAGGTGCTCTTCCCGACTCCGCCCTTGTTGCTCATGACGAGCACTTTGTATTCGATCCGCTCCATCCGCTTGGCCACGAGCCAGCGGCTGTGCCCTTCCTTGTCCTTCTGGCAGGTTTCATTCTCGTCGCAAATCGCGCAGGCCCACATATAGATACAGGCATCGCTGCCGCCGGCGCTGGGAGGTTGGATGACGTTCAATTCACGAGCCATGGATCTTCCTTCTGTAAGACGTTACGCCCGATCTGCGTGTTCTCGTTACCGCCGACGGCCCGTCGGCACACCGACATAGTCGCCCGCTCCCACATTGGGGAGCCCCGCTGACGCCACCTTACCGGCTCCAGCCGCCGCGGTGCCCGCGTCCGGCACAGCCGACTCTTCCGGCACCGGTTTCTTCTTGTTGAAAAATCCCGCGCTCACAATGCCGACTTCATAGAACACATACATCGGCAGGGCCATGAGACATTGATTAAAGGGGTCTGGCGTGGGAGTCAGGATAGCGGCAATGATGAAGGACCCCAGCAGCGCCCACTTGCGATACCGTTTCAGAAAGGGCGCATCGACCCATCCCAGCTTCGCCATGAGGGTAATCACGAGCGGCACTTCGAAGATCAGCCCGAACACCATCAGGAACCAGAGGGAAAATCCGACGTACTGGGCAATGGAAATCTGGGGGATGAAACCGGCGTTGACGCCATAGGACACCAGAAAGTTCAGCGCAAACGGCAGCACAAAGAAAAACGAAAAGCCGACCCCTGCGTAAAAGGCCAGGGCGCTCAACAGCACAAAAGGCGCCACGAAGCGCCGCTCCTGGGCATGGAGGCCCGGCACGACGAATTGCCAGACTTCCAATAGAATATAGGGGGTCGCCGCAACGAGGGCAAAGAGCCCGGCCACCTTGACGTTTTGCCACAGGGCTTCAGCCGGCGCGAGAAACACGAAGGGCACGGTCGGCAGATCGGTCGGCACCCATGACAGGGAGCCCGGCACGAACATGTTCTGAAGGGGAATGCGCAGCCACTGGACCAACGTATCGGCGTAGAAAAACGTGCCGACAAACACCAGGGCGGTGATAATGACTGCACGCGTCAGCCGGACCTGGAGCTCCACGAGGTGCTCCATGACCGGCATCTTCTTGTCTTCCAGCGGCTTAAATATCGTGTCTTGCAGCCACTGGTTGAGCGAATTCAGACCGTCGGACATACGAACCGTTCATCCGATGATGAGCCCTGCCCGTTCGGTCTCCGAACAGACAGGGCTCTCGTCATGCTGATTACTTAGGATTGACCGCTACAAAGAGGCTATTCCCCTGCCGGCTCAGGAGCAGAACGGCCAATTCGTCTTTCTTCAACTTGTGGGACGCTTTCTGGTAGTCGTCGAGCGTCTTCACGACTTCATGGTTCACTTCCTGAATCACGTCGCCCCGCTGCAGGCCCGCCGCTTCCGCAGCGCCACCGCTCTCGACCGACGTCACGACCACCCCGGCCATCTTCGCCGGGATATTGAATTGGCTCATCGTGGCCGCATCCAACCCCTGCACCCGGAGAGAGGCCAAGACATTATCCGGCAGCTTCGCCGTTTCGGGCTGTTCCTTGGGAGCCGACGGTTCCTTCTTCGCTAACATTTCATCCGTCGGCCGCTCCGCCACTTTCACGGCGAGAGTTTGTTCCTTGCCGTCTCGCAGGATCTTCACCTGCGCATCCTTGCCGACCATCGTGCGGGCGACGAGGTTGCGCAACTGACTCACGTTCTGGACTTCTTTCCCGTTGAACGCAATCACCACATCGCCGCGACGAATCCCGGCGGCATGGGACGGACCGTTTTCATTCACGTCGCTAATCAACACGCCCTTACGCTGCTCCGGCAACTTAAACGACTTGGCCAAGGCCGGCGTGATCTCTTGAATCGCCACGCCCATCCAGCCGCGCACGACCTTGCCGGTCTTCTGCAGACTGTCCACGATATCCAGGGCAATGCTGCTGGGAATGGCAAAGCCAATCCCTTCAGAACCACCGGTCCGTGAAAAAATAGCCGTGTTGATCCCCATGAGCTCGCCGCTCATGTTGACCAAGGCGCCGCCGGAGTTGCCCGGATTAATCGCGGCGTCGGTCTGAATGAAATCTTCGTAATCGGCAATGCCGACGTTGCCGCGGCCCAACGCGCTGATGATGCCCAGGGTCACGGTGGAACTCAGCCCAAACGGGCTGCCGACGGCCAGCACCAAATCGCCGACCTGCAATTTTTCATAGTCAGCCCACTTTAAGGAGGGGAGATCCTTGGCTTCAATTTTCACCACAGCCAAATCCGTCTTGGGATCGGTCCCCACTACTTTCGCGCTAAATTCACGTCGATCGCTGAGCGTGACCGTGATCTGCGTGGCGCCTTCGACCACGTGATTGTTGGTGACGATAAATCCGTTCGGATCGACGATGACGCCGGAACCGGCGCTTTGATCGGGCCGGCCATGTCCCCCACCGGGAGGCATCGGCGGAGGAGTCGGGAGTTCGCCCCCTGGCGCCTCTTCACCCGGAGGTCCACCGAAGGGACCTGGCGGCAACGGCGCTCTCCTGCCTCGTCCCCCGCCTTCTCCTCCACCGGTCACCGCGATGTTCACCACCGCCGGCGTGACCTTCTTGACGATCTCTGAAAATCCTTGTGTCAGCCCGGCAGGAGTCCCGGCGAAAGCCGTGGAACCACTCGGCAGAACAGTACACGCGAAGGTGCCCATGACCAGACCAAGAGCTGCAACAAGACTCGGGACATTCCCCCCCTTACTCCGCGTAACCATAACAGCGTTCCTCCACAGGGTTAACCGATGCAACAGCTGAGCTGAACGGCGCATTGTACACTATCCCTTCCGAGGGCTTCAAAGACTAATAGTCCCTCTCAGGCCCACACCAAACAAGCCTGAAAGAGGCAGGGATGAGAACCTCCAGGACTGCGCGGTCAGGTTTCCCTACGAACCGGCTTTCCCGGCCTGCGCCTCGGATTCCAAGATCCCGAGCCAGGAGTTTTGAAGCTTTAGCACCAGCCGCTTCGCCGCTTGCTCAAAGGACACGACACGTAAGGTGTTCGGCGCGCCTGCATAGGTCGGAGGCCAGATACGCCGCTCGTCCTGGGGGCGGAGATAGATCACCGGATACCACTGATCGATCCCCGGCGCGGTCGGACGATCCAATGTGGCCCAGCCCCGCCCTTCAACCTGCATCACAATCTGATTCTGCTTCAAATCCAACAGGGCAAATTCCAGCAACGACCAGTTATCTCGACGAAACCCTGGCTGGGCATGAGCGGTCCAACCCAGAAAAAGCGTCACGGGATATTCCTGCTCAGTGCTGGAGACCACCACAACGACCAGATAGTCCAGCCCCCGTTGCCGACCCAGCGCTGCAAACTGAGCCCAATCCCCATGGGGTTGCGGCTTGATCGAGTCGGCCTGGATTACCGCTGTTATCACCACAGGAATGGCACGGCCGATGTCCTGTTGGAGGCTCGCGATGAGGCGATCAAAAGCCTCCTCCGGCAAATTCGACGCAGCACCGGGCGCTGCCGTATCTGATACCACAATAAGCCCTGCCTGAAGCGGTCGCTGACCGACCCCCGCAAACGCCTCGCCCACGGCCTTCCGCTCTGAGGAAATATAATCACCGATCCTGGCAGGCGGAACGGCGCAGGCACACGACACCACCAATACAGCGCTCAGCATAAGACCGACTGGTTTCAGCCAATGGCGCATCATCCACCTCCTGGCTATGAACGACTGGTCCGGCACGGCCCTCACTCGATTCATACGTTCGCTCCCCAACGGCAGGTCTGTCAAGTCCGGGACAGCGCCCTTGCAATCCTGCCCGTCGCTCGGCTACCGTGCATTCTCTGGCTTCTACCCCGGCGCCGCCGCGGCACACCGCAACAAGGCTGGTCCCTGTGTCACTCCCAAACGCCTCTGGCTCCATCGAGCGCTCAATCATCATTCCGGCCCATAATGAAGCCGCGCGCATTCTTCCCTATCTTCGCAGCATCACGGCCTATCTGCGCAATCTGGGACAATCCTACGAAATACTCGTCATCGACGATGGCAGCACTGATGCCACGGCCTCCCTGGTGGAAGCCATGATCGCGACCGCTCCTGAAATTCAATTGCTCCGGGCGCCCCTGCGCCAGGGGAAAGGAGCCGCTGTACGGCGAGGGATGAACGCCGCAGCCGGACGGCTACGGCTCTTTGCCGATGCGGATGGCGCCACGCCGATTCAGGAGCTCGCCCGGCTCGAACAGGCCATGGCTGGCGGCGCAGACCTGGCCATCGGATCTCGCGCCCTCGCCTCCCGGTTGCCGGACTATGCCATCAAGGCCCGCTGGCACCGGACTGTGTTAGGCAACCTGTTCAATTCCGTTGTGCAACGGAGCGGCCTGAGAGGAATCAGCGACACGCAATGCGGATTCAAACTATTCCGCCACACTGTGGCAGCAGACCTCTTCGGAGTCTCCTCGATCAATGGCTATGGGTTCGACCTCGAACTGCTGTACGTAGCACGGCAACGAGGCTACAAGATCGCAGAAGTCCCGGTGAATTGGGCCGATCAGCCGGGCTCGAAAGTCCACGCCCTCAGAGACGGATTCGCCATGCTGCGCGAACTGGCCCTGATCCGACGAAAGAGCGCTAAGGGCTGCTATACCGCTCCGCAATAAAGAACTGGAGCCTCCAAACCTCACTCCCGCCGCTGCACATAGATCGAAACTTTCTCGTCTTCGTATTCCCGCCTCCAGTCCTGCTCACGCGCCAGCGCCTCATCGAGCAGGCTCCCTCTCCGCACGATCGCCCAATCGACCGAATAGGCGCTCAACACAGACAGGCTCGGCGGATCGGTCAAACTCAAGGCGACATAGTCCTGAAAAATCCTGCGATCCCCGCTTCGCCAGGCCGGCATCCGTCCATCGATAAAAATCTTCTCTTCCGGCAGCCACCAGAGCAAAAACCCGCCATAGGCATAGTCGTTATAGAGGCGATGCCCCACCCGGTCCCGATGATCGCGAACCCACTGCACCGCCTCGATCGGATAAGCCGTGCCCTTGAAATACTCGTTGGGCTGCAAGCCTGCTTGCGCCACATGCTGGAGATGATCCGGCCCCAGCCAGGCCATAAAGAGCCCTCCTGCAAGCGTCCCTGCCAGCAACCATTTCTTGGCATGCACAGGATCCAGGCTGGACCAGCCTGTCAGGTTGCCCCATCCTGTCGCCAACAACTCGGCACAGAGAGGAAGGCTGACCAGGAGAAAGAACGGAATGTTTCGCATATGACGAAGCGACAGAACCAGAAACACGACCCACAACATCCAGCGTACTGGTTCAATGCGCCGATACCAGGCCGCCGTCGCCAGTCCCAGGCCTGCCACGTAGATCGCATAGCCACGGCCAGCCAACGTGCTCAACGAGACCGGCTGCCATTCCTGCAAACTCGTGAGCATGAATTGATTTGAGAGTGAGTCGATGATCTCGCCGTAGAGTCTCCATCCGTAGGGATTCACCAGCGTGACCAATGCCGCGCCCCCCGCCACCACGATGAGCCGCCCAATCGCAGGCCAGGAGAGGAGCGCTTCATCCAGACGAGCGGCAAACCCAGGCGCCAACGAGACAACCCCTCTAACGATCACAGAACTAGCCGCCACAAGCCCCAGCAAGAACAGTCCAGCGGTAAACCCTCCGTGCACATTGGCCCAGAGCAGAAACAGCGGAGGAATCAGCCAGAGCACCCGGGGTCCTCTCGTCCGACTCCGCTCAAGAATGACGAGCAAGACGGCAAGGCCCAACAACGTGACCATCTGGGTTCTCGCACCGAGAAACGGCAAGGCCACCCAGAGGGACAAGGCACAGGCCATGAGCCGGTAGGTCCTGCTGCAGGGAGCGGTGAAGCTTGCTGCCAGCCAGGCACCCGCCGTCACCACCGCAAAGAAGAGGATCACCCCTGAGGCGCCGAACAATGAATAGAAGACTCCGATCACCAGATCGGTCAACCAGGCATGCTCAACCCAGGGCCAATCAGGCATGGTGTGGGAATAGGGATCCAGAGCCGGCAAGGCCCCCCCATGCTGTAGGAGATCGAGGCCGGTCCGCAGATGCCACCCGAAGTCCGGTTCTGTCAGAGGCTGAAGCGTAAAACTCAGGATGATGAGCAGGAGCAAGGCATCGAGGGCAGGGAAAGGAGCGTTATTCGTTATTCGTGAATCGTTAATCGCCACAAAAGTGTTTCCAGCCACGTTTCACGATAAACGTTTCGCGATTCACGCTCTTCCCACCAACAGATTGCCCAGTACTAGCCACTCAACTTCTGTGCGAAGGAAACAGTTGATCGCCTCGTCCGGAGTACAGACGATGGGCTCGTTCACATTGAAGGAGGTATTCAGCAGCACTGGCACGCCGGTCAGGCGGCCGAAGGTTTCGAGCAACAGGCGGTAGCGAGGATTGGAGGCCTGATCCACTGTTTGGACCCGCGCCGATCCATCGACATGGACTACGGCGGGAATCAGGCCTTTGGCCGAAGGCAGAACCGGAACCGTCAGCAACATGAAGGGCGAGGGTGAGGGAAGGTCGAAATACTCCGCTGCCCGCTCTTCGAGGACCGAAGGGGCAAAGGGGCGAAAGGGTTCCCGGAGCTTGACCTTGGCATTGATCAGCTCCCTCATATCCTCACGGCGTGGGTCAGCCAACAAGCTGCGATTGCCCAGGCCGCGCGGCCCCCATTCCATCCGACCTTGGAACCAGCAGACCAGACGGCCATTGGCCAGCTCCCGCGCCACCTTCTCGCAGAGTTGATCATCCGGAAGACGTTCGGCTGACAAGCCGGCCCTCTCGATGGCAGCCAGACATTCCAGCTCCGTAAACTCCGGCCCCCAGGAGGCGGATCGCAGAACCATCCGCTCGGTCAAGGATCCGCGCCGCTGGGTCAGCCACAAGGCCGCGCCCATGGCCGCCCCTGAGTCCCCCGCTGCGGAAGGAATATAGATCTCGCGGAATCCGGCCTCTCGCCACAGGCGACTGTTCGCCACACAATTATAGGCCACACCCCCGGCAAGACAGAGCCGGTCGAGGCCGGTCAGCTTCTGCAAATGACGGGCGAGATGGAGCAGGGTCTCTTCCAAGACCAACTGCGCACTGGCCGCCACATCTCGATGCCGCTGCGTCACCTCATCCTCCGGCTGCCGGTTAGGGCCTAACAGTCGAAGAATATCTGGTGAAAAAATCCGATGCCGGGCCAAATGAAAATCAAAGATCTTCGTATTCAATGCGAACCCGCCATCTGGAAGGAGACGGAGCACCTGCTCCCGGAGAACCGATGCGAATCGTGGCTCCCCATAGGCAGCCAACCCCATCACGATATATTCATCGTGATCCGGCTTGAATCCCAGATAGGCCGTGATGGCCGCATAAAATTGTCCCGTCGAATGAGGCAGAGGCACCCGCTGCAAAACCTGAATATCTGAGCCATTGGCCCGGGCCAGCATGGTGGTATGGGCTTCCGATGCGCCGTCCACGATGAGCACCGCTGACTGGTCAAACGGCGACACCAGCACCGTACTGGCTGCGTGGCAGAGGTGATGGTCCAGAAAGACTGGCTTCGGGCAGGCGGTTCCATCGATCTGCCTCGTGAGGTGACTCCGGAGAAGGGCCAGTTCCTTCCATTCCTGCGCCACTCGCTCGGCGCTCCTTTTACCCTTCACCCAGCAGAGTTGCGGCGACCGCAACATCGACCCGAGGACCAAGGCCCCCCGCCGACCGATCTGCCAATACTTCCAGGGCACCGCGACCGCATCGACATCGCAGAGGCGCAAACCTGCCTCGCGCAGACAATAACGGATCGCCTGCACCGGCAGCGCCGTGACATGCTTTACCCGGACAAACCGTTCTTCTTCTGCTGCGGCAATCACGCGGCCATTCTCGACCAGCGCCGCCGCCGCATCCCGCATGTTCGACAGACCCAATGTCAGCATCGGTGCGTAACCCCTTGTCTCAGTTCGTTCTCTAACAGGGACGCAGGATAGCTGAGGGCTCTCAGGCTCGCAAGACGCAGGTCCAGACTGTTGCATTCACCCTAGCATTTCGGTACGGTGCAGGGCTTGCATCCCAGGAACTGAACCAGTCACGACAGACCGATTTATCAGACGATGCCCATCAGACGACAACCAGCAGACGCACCTCGGCCACTTGCAAGGCAATGGGCCAGCCTTCTCTGTTTGCTCATCACCCTGAGCGGCCTCTGGAGCTGCGAGAAGGTCTCGAGCGCATTGCAACGGACGCCGTTACCGGACATGGGTCCGCGTCTGGGCAACTCCGTCAAACTGACCTTCGACCCTGCCTTCACCAATCTCAAGATGCCCTACGTCGATGGGTGCAATAGCCCGCACGAGCTCAACGTGGGGGAAGAAGCCGAATCGATCATGATCGACGCGGCAGCCCAAAACTTTACGGCCGTGACCACCGCCGGAGGCATCGCCGCCCCGGTCCCGCCAGACACGGAAATCGTGGTCACCCTCCAACGCTCGGGCCTCAAGCTCTGGGCTGATAATGTCTATGACCGGGTGCCGGCGGACATCACCCTCGAAACGCTCTTAACCTTTAAGGATGCCACAGGAAAAGAGCTGGGCCAACAGACGATTTCCTTCACGCATAACCAACGATTGATCCTGGAGCCGACCGGGAGACGGTGTGAGTACGGCAATATCGGGGAATTTGTGCATGACGCTGGGATCGTCCTCTCGACGCACTTCATTCGCGCCGCCAGAACCCAATTGGCTGCGCCAGGCAGTCCAAAGCCGGCAACCATGACCGCATCGTCAACGAAGTCAGCGGCCCCTGCAGCCCAAGGCCCTCCCTCGGCACTCTCGTTCAAGGCCACCGTACTGGACGAAAATAGCAATTTGATTTTTGAAGCAGGCGAACGCATCCGGGTGCGCATCGATCTCGTGAACGGAGGCGCACAGGAACTACAGGGTGTCACGGCAACCTTAACGGGCACGCCCTCGCTGCTCTCCCAATTTCCGGTCACCACGTTGGTGGTCGGACGGCTGCAGCCAGGCCAATCGCGCTCGCTTGAATTTATCGCGACATTGCCGCCGTCCGTTCAACAGCAGAAGGCCGAGATCTTCGTCGCCATTTCTGATTCAGGAAGCCGCACGCAGCCCCAGGCTCAAACGCTAGCCCTCTCCATCAAGCCGACCGGCCTCAAAGCCGATGACGTGGATCACCTCCCTGCTGTAGCCAACGGATTCCGGCAGCCCCATACCTATTTGCTCTCTATCGGAATCGGCTCCTATCGTAATCAGCAAGTCCCAACCCGCAAGTTCGCCTCCTCGGATGCCGAGATCGTTTCGCGGTATTTTCAATCCCTTGGCGGGTTACCCGCCTCCAATGTCAGGCTGCTCCAAGATTGGAAAGCCCTACGCCCTGATATGGACGAAGCCCTCCTGGATTGGCTCCCGCCTCATATGAACAAAGACGCGGTCGTCATTATCTATTTCGCCGGGCTCGCCTCGGTCTCTTCGACGGGAGAGACGTTCCTGATCCCCTACGACGGAACCGCCACAGCGACCTCGCGCGCCTATCCCCTCAAGGATTTAGAGGCAGCCCTGTCTCGATTAAAGGCAAAACAGACGGTGTTTCTGTTCGATGGCATTGTGTCCCGCATGGGGCCGAACGGCAAAACCAAGGCCGCCCCCCCGCAATGGAATCCTGCGGGAAGTTCGACCCTCCATGTCATCGGAACCAGCGGCATCGGGCGGGGACTGGATGACGACCAGCATCAGCATGGGCTGTTCACCTACTACCTGCTGCGGGCATTGCGGGGCGAGGCCGACACGAACCGCGATGGAGACGTCACGTTCGGCGAAACAGCAACCTATCTCAGCCAAAAAGTCCTGTGGGCCTCCAAAGCCCGCATGAACCAGGAACAACGGCCTCTGGTGGCTCCGGCCCTCCGCCCAACCGACCCTGCAGCAGCCTTAATCTTGACCAAGCCAGCCTCGATCCTAGGCACCGAAGCTCACTAGGCTGCGACTCCTCCCGTCGCACTCTGGCCGACTACCAGGCCCAGCCATTCCACGACATACATGTCCGATACGTCCTGCTGCCCCTCACGTGCCCTGGCGCTCACGGCAGATCTCATCCGTTCCAGGGTCGGCACCGGGACTGAGTCCCAGGCGCAAGAAACAAAAAAAGAGGGTGGAGGATTCTCTCCTCCACCCTCTTCCACTCACTCAACAACGAAACTACTCGCCTTTGCAGAAGCTCCGCTCGTAGTTGATGATCGTCCAGGCTTCTTCTTCGTTGATCGCGGCAGGAATCAAGGAAACCATTCCCGTTCCCGCGCTGCCGTTCTTGATCACCCAGAAGAGCTCGCCATCTTTCCGCTTCTTATGGAACTTGCAGTTCGTGAAATCACGAGGGCTTGGATTCAGAATCGCACCGGCCGGACCCTGACCATTGCCTTCTTTGCCATGGCAGTTGAAGCAAGTGCCCTTGCCCTCAAACAACGCCTTTCCTTTGGCGATGCTCTCGGGGGTCGAGGCAACAGGATTCTTCATCGCCTTCGCATCGCTCATCTGATCCGCCGGGACGCGGGGCTTGAGCGGCTCACGCTCTTCAGCTCCGACCACCGAAACCGACAACATCAACAGCGCTGCGCTGATTCCCAGGAACTTAGCAACATAACCCATCAGACTGCCTCCTTTGTGTTTAACCACCGCACGTGAACTCGGCTTCTGGCCGCTGGCTCGTGAGATCCTTAACAAGACGACAAAACGCCGGCGAATATAGCAACGGGATTCCACTCATGTCAAGCAATCCACAATGCGATAGGACGCCGTCCCAGCCACGCTGCCCCCTCACCATCACTCTCGGTCTCACTCTCATTTTTCGCTTCCGGCCCTCACTCACTGTTACCAGCCTGAGACTCAAAGTTCATGCCAGAGCGCCCATAGGATGAGGCATGCGATTCCAGCGAGTTAGGAGCGATACAGCCCAGAACATCTCAACGGGGTGGCACCATTGCGCCTCAGTCCCTGCTACCGCGCCTCAACCTTTCTCTCAACGAACCACGGCAGCCAGCCATGGGAACCTGAACGTCCTAATTGAAGTGGCGCGCAGCAGAATGGAAAGCACCGAACACCCAGGCTTCGACAGAAGGCTCCTGAGGGAAAACCGTTACCGTTTGAGGACAATATCGCGAGCCACTTTACCCACCGGGCCAAATGGCTTTTGCGGTTTGCCATTAAGTTCAGCTTTGACACCTCCGGCATTGCCGAGTGTCAGGATAAACCGATCCTGGCCTTTCCATCGGCCCTTTTCACCAGGTCTGAGCAAGGCCTCTTGAGGACTCCCTCCATCGATTTGAATGACAACCCAGCTCAGCTCTATCGCTTCAAGATCCAAGACCAACGGTCCATCCGTGACCGCGGCTCCTTCGAGCGAAATTCTTCCCAGCGGCCCGTCGCTCCCCAGCGACGGCGGAGCTGTCGGCTCCGGCACCGGCGACACAGTCGGGGCAGGGACGGCCACTGACCCGCCAGTCGTTCCCGCGCTCGGCTTGGCGGAGATGGCGGGAGGCTCAGCCGGTTTGGCCTTGGGAGCGAGCGGGGCTGGCGTGATTGGCGGAACCGCCTCGACCGGCTGGCTTGGGGGCGCATCCTGAACCTCTGGCGCAACTGGAGCGGTCCGCTTGGAGGCAGAGGCTGGAAGCTCTGAGCTTGAACGATGAACCAAGAGCGACGATTGTTCACGGCTCAACAGAAAGATGAGCGTGAATATCGCAATGCCGATCGCGACGGCAACCGCCTTGCGATTCGCTTGACGCTGCCGCTCTTCTTCCGCCTGTCTAATTTTCAACCGTTCCCGCTCGACTTGCTTGTCATAAAAGGCGCCAGCCGATTGCACGAACCGGTTGATCGCATCCTCTTCATCGAGGCCAAGCGACCGGGCGTAGGACCGGACAAAGCCTCGCGCGAACACCTGCTCGGGCAACTTGGCAAAGTTCCCATCTTCCAAGGCCTTCACAAAATCGGTCCGAATGCGCGTCTTGGCGGCAACTTCGTCGATGGTGAGCCCCTTGGTCTCCCGGACCTGCTTGAAAAATTCGCCGATCGATTCCATAGGTCTCTCTCTACGGCTTCAGCCGTGTCAGCATGTCCTTTGCGGCAGAGCCATACTCGCCGCCCTTATCAAGCGCCATCACCTTGGTCAGCGAGTCTCTCGCACGCTGCTCAAACCCCAGCTTGTAATAGACCTGCCCCAGCGCCAAGTGTAACAGAGCCGGAGGGACATTCGGAGGACTAACTACAAGGGCATCCTCGAACGCTTCCATCGCGCCCTGATAGTTTCCCTCGTGAGCCAATGCTCGACCAAGATGGAAACGGGCCAGATCCGGCGTCGAATACAAGGGATTGGCCAGCGCCTGACGAAAGGACGCAATGGCGTCCCCCCACCGTCCCTGCTGCCCCAAGACCTGGCCTAAATAGGTGTGCGCTTCCGAATAGGTCCCATCAATGTCTATCGCGGCCCTGAACTCTTCCTCGGCTTGAGAGAATTTCCCCTGCAACGTCAAAATATGGCCAAGTCCGTACCGGGCTTCCTTATTATCAGGATTGAGCTTCGCCGCCTTCTGAAACGACACAAAGGACTTCTGCTGATCATGCTCCAGACTCGCGACACCCTCCTGATAATACCCTTTTGACCTCTGCACCGATTCCTCTGATGTGGCGCAACCGGGCAACCCTCCGGCCATCAGCGCCACCACACACAATAGATGCACACGCACTCGAACCGGCGAAGCGACTGGGGCCATCTGCGTCACGAAATATCCTCGAAATGGGTCAACTGTTTAAAGGCTCGAAACCGGTCTTGCACTTCTTTGTAGTCCAGGATTCGTAACCGGTCAAGACTAAAGGCTTCTACGGTAAAGGACGCCATCACGCTTCCAAAAATAATCGCTTGCTTAAACGCCTCGGCTGAACGGTTCCCTGTCGCCGTCAGATAGCCCAGGA
This sequence comes from Nitrospirota bacterium, assembly GCA_026387615.1. Taxonomy (GTDB): domain Bacteria; phylum Nitrospirota; class Nitrospiria; order Nitrospirales; family Nitrospiraceae; genus Palsa-1315. Next base: position 166 of record JAPLLI010000040.1, on the reverse strand, counting down.
AGCCGCCGGCAAAGGTATCCCCCGCGCCGGTGGGATCGCGCACGTCTTCAAGCGGGAAGGCCGGGGCGCCGAACATCTGCTTCTCGTTGAACATCAGCACCCCATATTCCCCACGCTTTATGATCAAGTGCTTGGGTCCGCGCGCGAGATTTTTCTGTGCGACCTT
>JAPLLI010000015.1 GCA_026387615.1 Nitrospirota bacterium | reverse complement strand
ATTGGTGGTCGCACCAGGCCTTGAATCTGGCCATGCAGGATCCTGTCTTCAAGGCGCAGCTGTTTCGATTTATCGATGTCCTGCCTTCGATCACGGAGGACGAGCCCGTTGTCGCCATGGCCCGCGAGTATCTGGGCGATGGGAACGTGCACCTGTTCGGCGCGCAATGGGGCCTTAAGGCTTTCGCCGCGACCAGCTTGGGCGCTCGGCTCAGCGGCAAGGCGATCAGAAGCCAGGTTGAGCAGATGGCCCGTACCTTCATCGCGGGAGCGACCGTCGAGGAGGCGGCGCCTCGGTTGGCTGATCTCTGGCAGCAGAAGCGAGCCTGGTCGGTGGATTTATTGGGCGAGGCCACTATCAGCGATCGTGAGGCGGATCGGTATCGCGATCGTTGTCTGGCCGTTCTGACACATCTGGCACGAGAGGCCGCTTCGTGGCCATCGGTTCCTTTACTGGAGCGGGACCATCTCGGGCCGATCCCACGAGTCCAGCTCTCGCTCAAAATCTCCGCCCTCTCTCCCCATCTCGATCCGATCGATCCGGAAGGGAGCTACCGTGCTGTGTTGGCGCGGCTTCGGCCCATCCTCGATGTGGCCATGGCCCTCCCCGCTTCGTTGATCTTCGATATGGAACAGGCGGAAACCAAAACGTTGCTGCTTGAGATCTTCACCAGGCTCTTCTCTGAGCCTCCCTACAAGACCTATCCCTATGCGGGACTCGCATTGCAGGCCTACCATCGGGAGACGGCGCAAGATATCGAGGGGCTTCTGGCTTGGGTCCGGCAGCGTGGGGCGCCCATCACGATTCGACTGGTGAAAGGCGCCTACTGGGATTCTGACACGATTCGGTATCGGCAGAGGGGCTGGCCTGTTCCCCTGTTTGAACAGAAGACAGAGACCGATGCCAACTATGAGTCGCTCGCGCGTTTCGTCCTGTCTCAGTCCTCCCTGATTCGCCCTGCCTTCGGGACGCACAATCTCAGGACGCTGGCCTACATCGAAGCCGTGGCTGAATCGCTGGGGCTCCCTCCTGAGACGTGGGAATATCAAATGATCTTCGGCATGGCGGAGCCCTTTCAACAGGCAGTGACCAAGCAGGGACGCCGGCTGCGGCTCTATACCCCGGTGGGAGATTTGTTGCCAGGCATGGCCTATCTTGTACGACGGTTGTTGGAAAATACCTCGAATGAATCGTTCCTGAGAAAAGAGTATGTGGAGTCGCAGTCGTTAGACCAGTTGTTGGCCTCCCCGGTTCGCGAAGAACTGAGTCGCGCTCCGTCTCCCCTCTCTCTGCCGGCCGGAGGGAGGGAGTTCCGCAATGAACCGCAGCGGGATTTTTCGCAGGCAAACAATCGAGCGGCGATGCAGCAGGCTATGGCAACCGTGCGGTCGCAACTTGGCCAGCAATGGCCGTCGTCGTTGGGAGGACTGAGCCTGACCGGTTCTGTGATCGAGTCCCGCAACCCGGCCTGTCCGGATGAAGTTGTGGGCCGGTTGGCCAGCGCGAGTCAGGCAGATGTCGAACAGGCGGTGCGCCTGGCTGGCGAGGTCTGGGTATCCTGGCGTGAGACTCCCTCTGAACGACGTGTGGAGATGTTGAGGGCCGCCGCTGCGATCATGCGGAGGAGACGCCATGAGCTGGCAGCCTGGGAAATCCTGGAATGTGGGAAGCCCTGGCGTGACGCGGATGCGGACCTGGCAGAAGCGATCGACTTCTTGGAATTTTATGCGGAAGATTGGCTCAGGCTCTCTCCCCCCAGACGGCTGGGCCATGTGCCGGGTGAACTGAACCAGTCTGTCTATCGACCGCGCGGCGTGACTGCCGTCATCGCCCCCTGGAACTTTCCTCTGGCCATTCCCACCGGCATGGTGGCAGCGGCGCTCGTCACGGGAAATCCCGTGCTCTTCAAACCTTCCGAACGTTCGCCCATGATGGGCCACTGGCTTACGGAGATCTTGCGAGAGGCAGGTGTACCAGAGGGAGGACTCAGTTGCTTGCCTGGCGGGCCTGACATTGGACAGGCCTTGGTCCAACATCCCGAGATCGTGACGATTGCCTTTACCTGCTCGAAGGAGGTGGGGCTCGGGATACTGAAAGAAGCCAGGGCTGTTCTGCCGGGGCAACGGATGGTGAAACGGGTGCTGGCGGAAATGGGAGGAAAGAATGCGATCATCGTCGATGAGACGGCGGATCTCGATGACGCGATTGCTGGCGTGGTTGCATCATTCACCGGCTATGCGGGCCAGAAATGTTCCGCCTGCTCGCGGGCGATCGTCCATGCTGCGATCTACGAGACGTTTTTGGAACGCCTCACAGAAGCGGTGCTGAGCCTGAAGGTCGGCAATCCGGAAGAGCCTGGCACGCAGGTTGGGCCGGTGATCGATCAGCGAGCGCAGTCGAAAATTCAGGAGTTCATCGAGATTGGCAAGCAGGAAGCGCGTTTGTTGGTGGGAGGGACTGTGACGGGACCAGGCTGGTACATCGGGCCGACTGTTTTTGCCGATGTGGCGTCGACCGACCGGATTGCCCAGGAGGAAATCTTCGGACCGATTTTGTCTGTGATGAAGGCCGCGTCGTTTGAGGAGGCGCTGACCCTAGCCAATTCGACTGCCTATGCCCTGACGGGAGGCGTCTATTCACGCAGCCCGGTGAATCTGGAGCTGGCGAAGCAGCGGTTCGATGTGGGGAATCTGTATCTGAACCGTCCGATTACCGGCGCATTAGTCGGCCGTCAGCCCTTTGGCGGCCATCGGCTGTCCGGAGTCGGAGCGAAGACGGGAGGTGAAGAGTACCTGACGCAATTCGTGGTCACCCGTGTCATCAGCGAGCAGACTCTCCGGCGAGGATTCGCGCCGCCCGAGTGACGCCTTCGGCGACTTGATCTCGTAGGACTCCAGTTCCTCGGTGATATCCGTCACCAGGCCACGGTCTTCCAGCGGCGTGAGTTCCTGCCGCTCGACGTACTTGACCAGCCCCACGCCCTTCACAAACCAGGCGGTCATGATATCGGTGCCACGGGCGGTCTTGTTCGTGCCGGAGAGGTGAATCTGCATAAACATGCGCGCCTCGACCTTCACGGCCTCGTGAAACGTGCCGGCCGGTACGGTCACAGACTCCTGCCCCACCACCGTGGAGTCGCCCTGCACATCGACCTTTTCGTTCTCGCCATCGCGATCCATATCCGTGTCAAAGTCCAACCCCTTGCGGTTGAATTGCTGGAACGAGGACGAGACCTTCATCGGAAAGCGTACGATCTGATAGGGCACGAGCTGTTTTTCCAAGGGTGTGCCAGGCTCAGATCCGTAATAGACGATGCCGACGCTATCGCGGCGGTAAAAGCTATCTGAGGGGCCATGGTTGCCGGGGTTGGTATCGTGAAACACCGTGACCGTCATGCCCTTGATGGTTTTCGTGCCGGTGACTGAGGACACATTGGAGAAGAATTTATGTTCGATCGTTTGGAGCGGTCCTTCGGTAATCTGGCCGCGATAGTGCCATTCGTTCCCGATCTGATCAGGGAAATAGTCGGAGGACTGGACAATGATACCGGCTTCTTCCGCTGCGAGAGGGGCTGACCAGGCGGCGCAGGCACACAGCAGGGTTATTCCCAGCATGAGTAATCTTCGATATCCAGGCATATTCCGCTGCATGCGAGAGGTTCTCCTCTGGTTGAACAATGCGGTGACGGTACCATAGGCATCCTGAAGGCAGCAAGGGAAAGGGGCTCTGTCGTATCAGCAGACTTGCCTTCACTCGATATCCCACCCATAATTCACCGACGTTGGTCTATCTGGTTCATCTGGTCTATCTCGTCTGTCTGGTTGTCGGATGGAGATCCCGCCAGGCTAACTAGGTACAATGAAAAAACGAGACAGACCAGATAGACGAGACAGACCAGATGCATCAAACCAATCTAAAACAGGCCGTGCTGGTGACCGGTGCGTCCGGAGGGATTGGCCGTGCCATCAGTGTGGCCTTTGCTGCAGCTGGCTGGTCGGTCGGGGTCCATTATCATCGCAACAAGGAGGCGGGCGAGGAGACGCTGACGCACGTGGTAGCCGCTGGCGGGACCGGGGCATTGTACGGAGCGGACATACAACAGTCCCTTGCCGTGCAGGAAATGGTAGCAGCTTTTTGCCGTCAAGCACCTGCTCCTTCTGTGTTCATCTGTAATGCAGGAATCGGAGGGAGCCAACTTCTGCTTCGACAGGGGGAAGACGAGTGGAGCGAGATCTTGGCCACGAACCTGACGGGAACCTTTCACTGCCTTCGCGCCATGGCTCCCCCCCTCCTTGCTCGCGGCGGCGGGTCGATCGTCGTGATCGGATCGCATGCCGGTTTTCATGGCGCAACAGGGCAAGCCGCCTATGCTGCGTCAAAAGCCGGTCTCATCGGTCTGGTGCAGACTGCCGCCCAGGAATGGGGCATGGGCAATGTCCGTGTCAATCTGCTTTTGCCCGGCTGGCAGAAGACTGGATTATCGGAAGGGGCTATGCCGGAAAGCGATCAATGGCACGATCATGTGCTGGGCCGGCCTCCGTCACGAGAAGAAGTGGCCAGGACTGTCTTATATCTGGCGCAACTCAAGGATGTGTCGGGACAGGTATGGAATTGTGATAGCCGAATTCTTTAGCAGGATGCTGAAAACGTCCGCCAGCGTCGTTCTCGCATCGTTCAGACCCTCAACGTACCCTGAAGGGTACGATTCGGTCCTTCACTCGCTTCGGCCTTGCTGGACGAACGTTTTGAACATCCTGCGGGAACTGTCCAATCGAGTGTTTAATAATCTGCTGGATTCCAGATATGCGACGAACTACAGCCACATCTCGCCAGTCTAGCCCGCGAGGGGTCTTCATCACTGCGACCGATACGGGCGTAGGGAAAACGCTCGTGGCCTCTGCACTGGTGGCGCATTTGAGGCAGCGGGGGCTCGACATTGGCGTGATGAAGCCGGTTGAGACAGGGGTTACTCGATCGACCAAGGCCCAGTCCGATGGAGTACGGTTGCGACAAGCGGCAGGAAGTGATGATCCGATGGCAGAGGTCTGTCCCTATGTCTTTCGGCTCCCGGTGGCACCGCTCTCTGCCGCAACAGCAGAACGAAAGACGATACGGATCGCGACCATCCTTCGAGCCTTTCGGGCTCTCAATCAGAAGCACGATCTCGTGCTGGTGGAAGGAGTTGGTGGTCTACATGTGCCGATCACAGGAACCGTCGATGGGCTGGATCTCATGCAGCGCATGGGACTCCCTGTCATTGTGGTGGGACAGGCAGGCCTGGGCGGCGTCAACCATGCCTTATTGACGCTTGCCGCGCTCCGTCAACGAAAGATCCCTGTCGTCGCGCTGGTCTTGAATCGATTGAAGCCTGTCAGTACAACGCTGGCGCGCGCGCAGGAAGAATCGACTGTAACTCTGTTGCGACGGCTGGCGAAGGTTCCCGTCGTGGGCCCCCTCCCCTATAGTGCCGGCGTGACGAAGTATTGGCAGGACGGCATGATGCAACTGGCCTGGGCTGCGGAGACTATGACGCTGGCGAAGCTGGTGTCGGCATACGGGAAAGAAAGGTCCTGACCGCTTCTCGAATATCCGCGGCTTTCAGGATGGCCGAAATGACCGCGATGCCATCGGCTCCCGCCTCCATCACGTCCCCGACCTGGCCAATCTGAATGCCGCCAATCGCAAAGATCGGTAGCGACGTCACTGCGCGTATCGCCCGTAATCCCTCTAGCCCTACCACCGGGTCGTGATCACGTTTGGAGCCTGGGGGGAAGATCGGCCCAAAGCCAAGATAGTCCGGTTTCCCGGCACTGGCCGCCCTCACCTGATCGGGATTGTGGGTAGAGATGCCGATCAGCTTGTTTGGCCCCATGACCTTCCTCGCCAGGTCGAGCGGCAAGTCTCCCTGCCCCAGATGCACGCCATCCGCATCCACAGCCAGGGCCAAGTCGCAGCGATCGTTCACGATGAACAGGACTCCTGCCTTGGCGGCAGCCTGCCGAAGCGCCAAGGCTTCCACATAGGCCTCCTTCATCGATGCCGTCTTATTGCGATATTGAAAAAGAACGGCGCCAGCCTCAGCGGCAACCGTCAGCACCTCGACCAAGGGACGCTCTGGACAGACCGACGGATCGAGGATGATGTAGAGGGGGCTCAGGCTGAAATTGGTCGTTGAAGTCATGATGGGAAGCATTCTAGCCGGAAGGAAGGTTTACCGTAGTCTGTTTGCCTCGTGGCGCTGAATTGAGCGGCTCAACTGACGAGGAAACGCTCCAGGAATGTGGTCGAGACGTGGCCCTTTTGAAAATCCGGGTCATTGAGGATCCGTTTATGGAGCGGGATGGTCGTCTTGATCCCTTCGATCACGAATTCGTCGAGCGCGCGGCGCATGCGGGCGATGGACTCCTGCCGGTCGCGGCCATGGGTAATGACCTTGGCGATCATTGAATCGTAAAACGGGACGACCATCATGTTCGACTCCATGGCGGAGTCGACGCGGACACCGAACCCGCCAGGGGCGCTGTATTTGGTGATCATGCCTGGACAGGGCGTAAATTTCTCCGGGTCTTCGGCATTAATGCGGCATTCGAGGCTGTGCCCGTTGAGCTTGATGTCTTGCTGCTTAAACGAAAGAGATTGCCCGTCTGCGATCCGGATCTGCTCCTTGATGAGATCGATGCCGGTCACCATTTCCGTAATCGCATGTTCCACCTGGATGCGGGTGTTCACTTCCATGAAGAAGAAGTTGTGGTCCTTGTCGAGCAGAAACTCAACGGTCCCGACATTCCGGTAATGCACGGCTTTGACGGCTTCGACGGCCACGCGGCAGATTTCTTTGCGCAGCTTCTCGTCGACGGCGGGCGACGGTGTTTCTTCGAGCAGCTTCTGATGCCGGCGCTGGATCGAGCAGTCCCGTTCCCCGAAATGCACGACATGCCCGCGATGGTCGGCGGCAATCTGCACTTCGATATGGCGGGGTTCGAGAAAATATCGTTCAAGGTACACGGCATCGTTGCCGAACGTCGTTTTCGCCTCCGCTTGCGCCGCTTGAAAAGCGCGCGCCAGGTCTTCGGCTTTGTTGACGACGCGCATCCCGCGCCCCCCCCCGCCGGCCGAGGCTTTGATGATGACGGGATAGCCAATTTTCGTCGCGGCTGCGAGGGCTTCCTGTTCACTCTTCAGCTCACCGGGACTGCCCGGTGTGACGGGTAACCCACGGCGGGCGACAATTTCACGCGCCTTGGCTTTGTCACCCAGGAGGGCGATGTGTTCGGATGTCGGACCGATAAATTTCACGCCGATCGATTCGCAGACTTCCGCAAAATGGGCATTCTCGGACAGGAAGCCATATCCGGGATGGATCGCGTCCGCCCCGGTAATCTCGGCGGCGCTCAGCACGTTGGGAATGTTGCGATAACTGAGCGCGGCGTCAGGCGGTCCGACGCAAATCTTTTCGTCTGCGGCGCGCACATGAAGACTGGTGGCGTCGGCCTCTGAGAAAATGGCCACGGTCTTGATGCCGAGTTCTTTACAGGCGCGAATGACCCTGAGCGCGATTTCACCGCGGTTGGCAACCAATACTTTCTTAAACACGCAAGTACTCCGATGTGGATCGAGGAAAGAGGATTAAGGCGTGGCTGTCGGATCGACGAGGAAGAGCGCCTGGCCATACTCCACGGGCTTGGTGCTTTCTGCCAGAACTTTCGTGATCCGGCCGTCGACTTCTGATTCAATTTCGTTCATGAGCTTCATGGCTTCGACGATGCACAGGACCTGGCCCTTTTTCACATAATCGCCCTCTTCGACATAGGGATCGGCATCCGGCGAAGGTGATCGGTAGAACGTCCCGACAATCGGGGACGGAATGGTCAGCATGCCCGTCGTGTCTTCTGTCTGTACGCCCGCCGTGCCTGTGGGCTGAGACGCTGAGGCCGAGCCGGACGTTCCCTGGTCGGTGACTGTGGCCGTGATCGTTCGGACCTCGACTTCATAACGCACGCGGATCCTGAGGCCCTCGCGTTCCAGTTCCAGTTCAGTCAGATTGTTCTTCTTGAGCAGGTCGATCAGTTCTTGGATATGTTTGCTCTGTTGCCCTGATAGCAACGGCGTACCCTGCATGCTCTGAGGAGTGACAACGGCCTGAGGGCAGGTCTGGGCTCTGCGCTTCTTTGATTTGCTGGATTTTTGTGTACTCACCGAACACGCTCCACATATTCGCGCGTACGCGTATCAATTTTAATCACCGTCCCGCTTTCCAGATAGAGCGGCACCTTCAAGGTGGCGCCGGTTTCAAGGGTGGCCAGCTTGGTGCCCCCTGTAGCGGTGTCCCCACGGAACCCCGGGTCGGTATCGGTGACTTTCAGCTCGATAAAGTTGGGTAATTCGACGTCGATTGGACGATGTTCGTACACAAGAATCTTCACAATCATGTTTTCCTTCAAGAGGTCGGCATTGTCGCCAAGTTTGCCCTTTTCGAAGGTCAGCTGTTCGAAGCTATCCGTGTCCATGAAGGTATAGGCGTCGTCAGTCGCATAGAGGAATTGCATGTCCCGCTCTTCGAGATCCGGCTCTTCGAACCGTTCTCCTGAGCGAAAGGTCCGGTCGATGACACTGCCTGTGAGATAGCCCTTGAGCTTGGTGCGTACGAAGGCGCCACCCTTGCCGGGTTTTACATGCTGAAACTCAATGATATAAAACGGCTGCTTATCAACCATGAGCCGTACGCCACCGCGAAAGTCAGTCGTGGAAATCACTCGATGCTCCATTCGGATTGTAAGAGGTCGCCTAATATACGCTGCAATTATTTTGTGCCCTTTGCCGTCCGTCTCGCGGGTGCCGGCTTGGACGTCTTCTTCTGGCGTTTGGCTGCGGTCAGATGGTCGCACAGCCCACGGAGCGCGAGGAGATAGCCAGTCGGTCCCAAGCCGGCAATCTGCCCGAGCGCGACCCCTGCGACATAGGACTGATGGCGAAACTCTTCCCGCTGATGAATATTGGACAGGTGCACTTCCACGGTCGGCAAGCCGACCGCCGCAATCGCATCCCTGATCGCAATGCTGGTATGGGTATAGGCAGCCGGGTTGATGATGATCCCGTCGTATTCCTTGCGCGCCTCCTGAATCCAGTTGACCAGCTCTCCCTCACTATTGGACTGGCGCAGATC
>JAPLLI010000227.1 GCA_026387615.1 Nitrospirota bacterium | reverse complement strand
GCACTCGCCTGAGTTCCTTCACACTCATGATGACCGTGTCCTCTCCGACCATCCAGCCCTCCGTCTGAAAGCCGGCAGTCTAGCAACGAAGAGGACATTTCTACTGTGGTGAAAGCGGACATTATCATTGTGGGATTACATGCGGCATTGCTGGCTGAGCCCGTAGGCAGCCGGTGTTGTCGTGTTCCGTCGGCAGAAAGTGTAAAGTGAAAATAATGCCGAGCTTGCTGAACAGGGGCGTTACGCGGGAGGGACTGGAGATGATCTATCGTGCAATCGTCACGGGATGGCGGCGAGCTATGGTTGCGAGCTCGAGAGGGTTGGTGCTGCTTGTCGCCGCCGGGGCTTGCGCCAGTGAGGCACCCAAGGGGCCTCCAGCGCCAACTGCCGACCAAGTGCGCAGCCATGAAGACCGGGCTTTTGAGATGCTGAAGCAGGAAGAAGTAGAGCGATCTGCCCGGCCGTCTGTGCCACGGTAGCAGGCTTTGGGCTTAGCGATCGGGCTTGGGGCTGGCCCAGCGGACGAATTGCGTCACGGGTTTCACCAGCGGCAATTCCCAGAGGAGTTGTCGCCGAGGGATTCGCTCCACCTGGCGCGCTTCATGGAAGGTGCGAAGAAGGCCGGCCGAGACCAGCAGTCGCAAGAAGCCGGAGAGAAAGAAGACAAACGGTAAATTTGAGAGCGGCTGAAGGACAATTCCTGCCCATTCGATGCGTGCAGGAAGGTGCCCCACCAACCAGCTCCCCAGCAATGCCCCCACCGACCACCCTATTGCGTTGACGGTGCTATAGAGCGCGATAGCTTTTGTCCGGTCATCCGGCCTGACCGAATCGAATACATAGTTTTGCAGTCCCAATGCCAAGCCTGCCCATATGACGCCGCCTAGAAAACTGATAGCCAGAAGGACGCCGAGATTCGTGCTCACGAGATAGAGCATCGGCAGGAATGGCACCATGTAGCTGGTGACGGCGAGCAAGGCTTTGTTTCCGAAACGGTCTCCGAACTGGCCCCAGGTCTGTAGGGTCAGGAGTTGACCGAGGAGGCTTGCTGCCAGCCAGCCTCCGTAGTTGAAGTAGGAGAGCTGAACATCGCGGAGGATGTAGAGGACGAAAAACGGACCGGCGACTAAGACGGACGCATGCATCAGGCTTGAGAACAGCAGGAAACAACGGAAGTCCTTCGTCGCCCGTTCTCGAAGGAAGCGGCGGAATCCCTGCTGGGACTCGAGCGGGATGGAGGGCTGTCGGTCCTGCACAGAGGTCAAGGCCAAGGCCGAGAGGAGCCGGGCGCTTCCAGCCAAGGCGAAAATCAGCACGAATCCCCACCAGGCTGCGGCATCTTGCCAGAGGCTCAGGACCCATCCGGCTCCGCAGAGGGCGAAGAAGCTGAGGACAGCCACGATTTGCGCCCGGCGCGCAAAATAGGCGCCTCGTTCATGTTGGTCGAGCCAATCGACAATGAGGCTATTCCAGGCCGGGGTGGTGAAATGGGTGCAAGCAAAATATGCGGCGGCACCGCCCACGAGGAGCCAGGGGCCCCATTCCGGCAGCAGTAGTGGGAGGAGCAGGATGGGAACCCAGGATAGGGCTTGTCCGACGGTGCCGGCAGCGATGAGGGTTTTTCGATGGGGGAACCAATGTAAGAGTTTGACGGAGACAAGCTGCGCCCCTGTCCCGATGAGTTGGGGTAAGGCCGATAGCACACCCAATTGGAATGGGCTGGCGTGAAGGAGCAGGGCGAAGGCAGAGAGGTACTGTTCGCCGCTTCCTTGCGTGACGGCTTGGCAGGCGCCATCCCTGAGCCCGTAACGGAGGCCTCGCTCGCCGGCACGTTGCGATTGGGGGCTGGGCGAGGCAGTTTCTTGAGGATTCTCGGACGCGGTCGGTTGCACGGGATCCTTTCCTGAGAGCAAACCTTGAGCGAGCGTAGCACAGCCGGGGAGACAGAGCGTAGATAGATGAGTGATTGGTCAATCGGTGGTTGACCCTCTTGCGGCTCTCCCGATACCATAACGAACGGTTAGACCTGGTTGAGGGTGTTTCCCATGAGAATGACAGCCATGAGCGTAACGCAGGTTCTGGTCGGCGGACTTGTCGGTCTGAGCCTGGCCCTGTGCGATTGGCAGATAGTCGAAGCGCGGGATTTCTTTGCGCCGAATGAACAGGCGACGACCGAGGCTGATCCCACGCAAAGCCCTTCGTTTGACGAACAGAAGAAGGGGATTCCGCAATCCCTCTTTACCTGGATCAAAATGGCCAAGGGCTATGACGTCGAGTGGGATACGTTCGGACGAAAAGGCTGGTATACGCAAGATCCCCGATTGAAGCCCATCGAGCCAGGCTCGGTATTTCCTGCGGATACTCCCGCGATCTATATTGTGTTCGAGTCAGCGCCGCTGGAGGATCCGACCCAGTTCAGCGCGCAATGGTTTCAGGAGGGGGAGAAGGGCGCTCTCTCGTCCCTGTCGCTGGGTAACGACACCTTGGAACTGCCGGGGCATGAGCGGTATGGGTTTCTGGAACTCAAGAAGCCAGGAGAGGCCTGGGCTGTCGGGACCTATTTGGTGAAATTGTTTATTGCGCCTCTTGGACAGCAACCGTTTCATGCAGGCAATCAGGTTGGCACCCTGCGGTTTACTATTGTCGAGGTGGCTCCTGCCGGCGGGAGCCCGCGCAAGTAGCGTCATTCAACAGAGAAAAGGAACAGGATGGGAGAGCGCATTAAGGTTACGGATCAAGAGAAGCTGACATTGCTCTATGAGCGATTCCGAGATGTCTGTTTGGTTGAGAAGGAAGTCTGGAAAGAGATTTTCATGCCGCGGGATATCACGACGCAGGGTCCCGTTCGGACGAATGTGCAGGATCGTTATGATGTGGAAATTGATGATCCGGCCATTGAAGATGCGCTGGAGGCGAATATCCCTCGCGGCAGCCAGGCCCTGGCCGCCGCGATTCAGGAGTATCGAGAGAATATTGCGTTTTATCGGAAAGGCTAAGCCCCTTAGTGGGCCGCAAGCAATCGTTCGAGATCTTGTACGACCTCCGGCGCTGACGGCTTGGTGCGGTGAGGGTAGCGGGCGACGACCTTTCCTGAGCGATCGACTAAATACTTCTGGAAGTTCCATTCCACCTCGCCGGGGAAGGGGCTCTGTTCAGTCAGATACCGGTAGAGGGGATGTTTGTCGTTGCCCTTCACGCTGATCTTGCTGAAGAGTGGAAACGATAGGCTGTATTTGGTGAAGCAGAAGGTTTTAATCTCTGCATTGGTCCCTGGCTCCTGCTGTCCGAAGTTGTTGGCCGGGAAGGCCAGGATCTCAAAGCCTCTTTCTCGATATTGTTCATACATTTTTTCGAGGTCGGTATATTGCGGCGTGTTGCCGCAGAAGCTGGCCGTGTTGACCAATAACAGAACCTTGCCCTTGAACTGGCTCAGTGAGACCGGCTTTCCGTCGATATCGTTCAGCGTAAAGTCATAAACCATGGGGCTCTGTGCTGCCATGAGGAGGGTTCCTTCTTGCCTCGCATCTGCGGGCTTTAAATGGAACAGGTCGCTTGGTCCGTTACCGGCAATCACGCCTATTCCTGCGAACAGGCCCGCCAATGTATGAGCCAGTTTCCCCATCGGTCACGTTCAGTTAGAGCCGCTCCAGCGCGTCAATGCGTGACTCAATCGGCGGATGCGTGGCAAAGAGATGCATGAACCCGGAAGAGCTGCCGGAGATCTTCATGGTCGCAAGCGCATCCTGCGAGGAGTACTCGACCTGCGAATGGGTAACCCAGCGATCGATCGCGCGAAGGGCCGAGATCATCGAATCCTTGCCGTAGACCTTGGCGGAAAAGGCATCCGCGCCATATTCCCGCTGCCGCGAAAACCAGCTGATCAGGACCGAGGCCAGGACACTCACGATGATTTGGAGCACGATCGAGAGCCCAAACCCGAGCATCGCTTGATCGCGTTCTGCAAAGAACCGGCGCACCCACATCGAGATGTAGTACACAAAGGTGTTCATGAGGCCAGCCAGCACGGTCGTCGCGAACATGTCCCCGTTGTAGACATGGCCCATTTCGTGGGCCAGGACGGCCCGCACTTCCTGTTCCTGCAAATGGCTCAAGAGTCCGGTCGAGACGGCCACCATAGAGTTATTCTTGCTGGGGCCGGTCGCGAAGGCGTTGGGGTCTTCTGATTCGTAGACCCAGACCTCAGGCATCGTGATGTTGAGCCGCTGCGCGATCTCCTGGACGGAGCCGTAGATGACTTGCTCGGCATGGGACTGGGGTTGCGTGATCTGGCGGCAATCCAACATGGCCCGGGCCATTTGCTTGGAAAAGGCCAAACTGATAAAGGCGCCGCCAAAGCCGAGGACGAGAGCCCAGACTAACGAACTGAGGTCGACCGATCCCCGGAGATCGATCCCGAACATCGGAAGCACGATATTGATCAACAACGGCACGGTGAGCGAGAGCGTCACCATGATCAGAATGTTGGCGGCCAACAATAAGAACGTACCCTTCATCCACTTCATCGAGATCCTCCTTCAAGACTATCGACTCGCCTTGTCATTCGGGCGAGTCACCAGTGAGAGAGATTATACTAACGGATTCCCTGAAATGCATCTCCATCGAAACAACTCACGGCACTGGCCTGTAACATAACGCCGAAGCTGCCAAGGTCAAGGTGCCGGAAGTGACTGATACTGTGAGCAAGTTGACCCGTCAAGCCCGTCCTGTTAGAAGTGGCTCATGCAGAAGACGATGCGGCGGGGGCCTCATATATTGGCGGTTGTGTGGTGGCTGGCGACTGTCGGCGCGGCGATCGCTCCGGCAGCGGAACCCTCGCAGTCCGGCCCTCCCCTGGTGGTTCCGGTGGCGGCAGATGGGGTGCAGCGAGCCACGGTTCTGCTGGATAGTTATTCGTATCGTCCAAGCCATCTGATCGTCGAAGCCGGCAAGCCGGTTGAACTGACCTTGACCAGCGTGACGACGATCATCCCGCACAATTTTATCATCAAGGGCCCAGTCGGAAGCCTGTTTGTCGAACAGGAGGTGAGTGCCGGCAAGACGGTCACCATTACATTTACGCCGATTCAGCCCGGCACCTTTCCTACCTACTGCGATAAACGGCTCTGGCCCCTGCCCAGCCATCGCGACAAGGGGATGGAAGGGACGTTGGAGGTGCGATAGGTATGGCAACGAACAGAGAAACCTCCAAACAGGAACTGCTCCGCGACCTCCTCAAGCAAGTGTCCCGTCTTTTTTATACGACGCTGGTCGTGGTTCCGGCGGATGTGCGAGACCAGGTCAGTCTTGGCTACCTCTTTGCCAGAGCCGCGGACACGATTGCGGACACGGAATTGATCGACCGTTCACGGCGGCTGGATTTGCTCGGCCAACTCAAGGCCCAGTTCGTGAGCGATCAGATTGCCTGGCCGCAGGTGCAGGAGATTCAGCAGGCGGTGGGGCCGGTCCAACAGAATCCCTCCGAGCGGATACTGCTTGAACGGCTGGAGGATTGTTTCAGGCTGTTCCAGGCATTTTCGCCTGACGATCGCCGCCGGATCCAGCGGCTCATGACGACGCTCACGCAGGGGATGGAGATGGACCTGGCCCTGTTCCCCAGCAATTCAGTCGCGGATCTCACAGGGCTGAAGACCCTCGAGGATCTGGACCGCTACACCTATTACGTGGCCGGTTGTGTGGGCGAGTTCTGGACCGATTTGATGTGCGCGCACCGGAAGGCCTTGGTCGATTGGAAAGTGCGGGAGATGTCGGAGGTCGGCGTGCGATTCGGAAAGGGGCTGCAACTCACGAACATTGTGAAGGATATCGCACAAGATCTTCAGAACGGTCGCTGCTATGTGCCGGAACCTATGCTGGCAGAAGCAGGCCTGACCGCAGAGGACTTACTAGATCAGCGGACCCGCGCCAGGTTTCAGCCGGTCTTGCGGAAACTGGTCCGGATGGCGGTGGACCATCTCGATCAAGGCTGGCTCTATACGATGTCGATTCCGCGTTGTGAAATGAGACTGCGCCTGTCCTGCATGTGGCCGATTCTGTCGGCCGGCGAGTCGCTCAAGCTGGTGATGAATTCGCCCGATCTCTTGAATCCTGCCGTGAAAGTGAAGATCCCTCGCAGCAAGGTCTACCAGATCATGGCCCTCACGACCTTTACCGGCGCCTGCGTCCATGTCGGCACAGCCTACTGGGGACATCTAAGAAAGCAGATCACCTAGCAGCTATTGAGGCAGTTCGTCGCTTGTCCTGGAGGGGGAGGAAGGACAGAAGTTCTTTTTTCTTCGTCCCTTATAGGGGTGGCCTGGCTGATCCCCTATTGCGCGCATCGAACGAGCACCGTTTCATCGTGCGCGTTCTGCGAGCAAAGGGGACTAACCCAGGCTACCTCGCTACTTCTTCTGCGGCTCCAGCATCTTCTCGCCTTTCTTGAACACTCCGTAGATGGCCTGCGAGGGGCAGGCATCCAGGCAGAGGCGGCAGCTTTCCAGGCAGCGGGAAGGATCGAACTTGTAGGGAGGAGTCGAGAGCCAGGCGCCGGTCGGGCAGATGGGCATGCAAATGCC
>JAPLLI010000267.1 GCA_026387615.1 Nitrospirota bacterium | reverse complement strand
GTTTCGATTGCCTTTTGCTATGTGGCGGTATGCTCGATTCTCTCAGCGAAAAGTTTGAGAAGATTTTCAAGAAGCTGCGCGGTTCTGGAGTTCTGACAGAACAGAACATCGCGGAAGCCTTGAAGGAAGTTCGTCTGGCGCTGCTCGAAGCCGACGTCAACTTCAAGATCGTGAAGGATTTCATCGAGCGGGTTCGGGTCAAGGCAGTCGGGCAGGAAGTCCTCCAGAGTTTGACCCCTGGCCATCAAGTGGTCAAGGTCGTGTGGGACGAGCTCTGTGAGATGATGGGCCGCGAGCGAGCCGGGTTGGCTCTCGCTTCGCATCCCCCCACTGTCGTGATGATGGTCGGGCTCCAAGGGGCTGGAAAGACCACGACCTGCGGTAAGCTTGGGCGGTATTTTAAGGCGCAGGGGAAGCGGGTGCTCCTGGTTGCGGCAGATCCCCGTCGTCCGGCAGCCGGCGATCAGTTGGCGAGTCTGGGGCGCGATCTTGAGATCGACGTGCATCGAGTCGATCCGGCCCAGGCTTCCCATACGGATGTCGTTCGTATTTGCCAGGCTGGCGTGGAACGGGGACGGGAGCAGGGGTACGACCTCGTCGTTCTAGATACCGGCGGGCGTCTCCACATCGACGATGAGTTGATGGGAGAGCTGGTATCGGTGCGAGCGGCCGTGCAGCCGCACGAAGTGCTCTTGGTGGCCGATGCCATGACGGGCCAGGATGCGGTCACGATGGCCAGTCAGTTCGACCAACGGATCGGCCTGACCGGCATTATCCTGACCAAGGTGGAAGGCGATGCCAGGGGCGGGGCGGTGCTGTCGATCCGGGCGGTGACCGGCAAGCCGATCAAGTTTTTGGGCGTGGGCGAGAAGCTGGACGCGCTGGAGTTGTTTCATCCCGACCGGATGGCCTCGCGCATCCTCGGCATGGGCGACGTACTCTCGCTGATCGAAAAGGCTCAAGAGACCTTTACGATCGAGCAGGCGGCGGATGCGCAGAAGCGGCTGACCAGCACGACGTTTACGCTGGAGGATTTCCGGGCTCAGCTGAGTCAGGTCAGTCGTCTGGGTTCGCTGGACCAGATTTTAGGGATGCTGCCGGGCGGCCAGAAGCTCAAGGGGGCGATGGACGGGCAGGCACCGGAGCGCGAGATGAAGCGCGTCACGGCGATGATCGATTCGATGACGGCGCGCGAGCGGCGTGATCATACGCTCATTAACGGAAGCCGGAAGAAGCGGATTGCCCGGGGCAGCGGAACGAAGGTGGAAGAAGTGAATCGGTTGATTAAGCAGTTTCTCTCGGCGAGGAAAATCGCCAAGGTTATGGCAGGGTCGGGAGGCCGCCGGCAGTTGGCGCAACTTCTGCGATCCATGTAAGAGTCGATAGTCATCATCACTGTGTGTTGTACAGAAGGAGGAGTCTAGTGGCTGTTCATTTGAGATTGACGCGAACGGGACGACATAAACGACCGCTGTATCGCGTTGTCGCAGCGGATTCACGGAAGCCGCGCGATGGGCGGTTCCTGGAAATTCTGGGGATCTTCGATCCCTTGAAAGAGGCGGGTTTGCCGGAATTGAAGCAGGAGCGGGTGTTGAGCTGGTTGCGCCAGGGCGCGCAGCCGACCGTCACGGTCAAGACGTTGCTTCGTCGTTGCGGCGTCT
>JAPLLI010000012.1 GCA_026387615.1 Nitrospirota bacterium | reverse complement strand
CTTCAATCTCCTTCACTCTGGTCTTCACCAATTCGACAACCTGTTGCGCATTCTCGCCCGCCAGCATTTGCACCATCCCGATGACGGTTTCTCCCTCGCCCATCGCCGTCGCAGCGCCAATGCGAAGCGCCGAGGCTTCCTTCACCTCTGCAAGGTCTGCAATGTAGATCGGCACTCCCCCAGGCCCATGCGCCACCACGATCCTCGCGAGGTCCGAAACCTGAGTTGCCAAGGCTTCGCCGCGAATGAGCAACTGCTCCCTCTGCCGTTCGATATAGCCTCCGCCCGCGATGGCATTATTGCGTTCGAGCGATTCAAAGACCTGCCGCAGCGACAGATTGAAGGACTGAAGCTTTGCCGGGTCCAGCACGACTTGGAACTGTTGGGGTTCGCCTCCCCAAATATTGACTTCCACCACGCCTGGCACAGCTCTCAGCCTCATGCCGATCTCCCATTCAAGGAGCGTCCTGAGCGCCATGGGACTGTAACCCTTGCCTTTCAGCGTGAACTGATAGACCTCGCCCAATCCTGTCGTCAGGGGTCCGATGCTCGGGCGGCCATACTCGGTCGGGATCCGTTCCATGGCGCGGGTCAGCCGCTCCGAGACCAACTGTCTCGCCCGGTAGACGTCCGTCCGATCGTCAAAGATCGCCGTCACCACCGAGAGGCCGTAGCGCGACACGGAGCGAAGCTCGCGCAGGGCCGGCAGTCCGCTCAGCGACGCTTCGATGGGAAAGGTGATGAACTGTTCCACTTCAACCGGACCCAGCGCCGGTGAGCGGGTCAGGATCTGGACCTGCACCGGCGTCAGATCCGGCATCGCATCGATGGTGAGATGCCGAAAAGACCAGAGGCCCATGACGATGACAAGACCCATCGCCACCAGGGTGAAAAACCGATAGCGCAGAGAGAGAGTGAAGAGCCGTTCCATCTTACCCTCCCTCTCCGGACCCGATATGTTCTTTCAGAAGCACGTTCTTCAAGTCGAAGACCCCCTCCACCACGACCAGCTCACCAATCGTCAGGCCTTTCTTCACTTCAGCCCAGCCGCCTCCCTCACGACCGACTTCTACTGGCACGAAGGCATAGCCGGTCTCACGCTGCACGAAGACGGCTCGCACATTCTCCACCATCGTGAGAGCCGACACAGGGACGGCCAGGACCGGGACGCTGGCGATAGCCAGCTGCACCTCCACATATTCGCGCGGCTTCAACTGCTGCTGCCGGTTCGCGACCTCGAACCGGACTCGGATCGTGCGCGTGGTCTCGTCCGCCACCGGCGCAAGATAGGTAAGCGGAGCCGTCACCGGCTCCCCGCCTCTCGGCAGGATGGTCCCCATATCCCCTTCTTTAAACTTGCGGGCCTGTTCAATCGGCAGGTTGGCAAAGACCCAGACCCGACTCGTATCGACAATCTCGAACAGTTCATTGCCTGGCGTAACTCCCTGCCCCAACACCACATTCTGCGCGACCACCGTCCCGGCAATCGGCGACTTGAGGGTATAGCGATGGCCCTCTTGATGGCTGCCATGTTCCAACTGGTGGAGCTCATCGGTCGTCATGCCCATGTTCAGCAGCTTCTCGCGCACATGCTGATGACGGGCCTGCGCTTCGATGGAGCGGCCTCGTTCCTCGACCAATCGTCGCTCCGTCACGATCTGATCGGCCCACAACTTCTTCGTTCTCTTATACCCGCTCTCCGCCACATCAGCCTGGGCCTTGGTCACAAGATATTCCTGCACCAGTTCATCCAAGCGCATGCTCTCGATGGCCAATAGGGGCTGATCGCGCGTGACCCGATCCCCCAACTGAACCTGAACGGACTGGACCTGCCCTTCCAGCCGGGACGTAATCTTGGCGACCTGCTTCAGGTCGAGCGAGACTTCCCCCGGAGCCGTGACCACTTCCGGCACCACATGAGTTGCGGCCTTCTCGGTCCGCAATCGGTCCCGTACGGATGCAGGAGCCTGAATCACGCTGCTGCGAGGAGCGCCCGACAGAGGACTCGCTTTCGGCGGCGGAGCCGTCGGTTCATTCCCTCGATCGCCGCAGGCCGAAACGAGCAGAGCTAGCGTCAACACCCAGGCGCTTGCTGCGATCCATTGCATGCTCATATCTGGCTCCTTCTGAATCCTCACACTCCACCGATAGCCCGCTCAAGCCTGGCGAGGGCGATAGAAAGATCCGCACGGGCCTGGACGTACTCCAGCAACGTTTGCCGATACACCCGTTGAGAATCGAGCAGATCCAGGAGGCTGGCGGCTCCCTGCTGAAAACTGACCCGTGCGACCCGGAGCGTCTGCTCCGCTTGCTTCAAGAGCCCGGTTTCGAATACGTGCAGTTGCTCGTTCGCGGTGCGGACATCCTGCACATGCTGCGTGATGGCCTGCGTGATTTCGTTTTGAGCCCGCAGCCGCTCGGCTTCGGCGCGATGCCTGGCTCCAAGCGCGCTCTCGATCTCTCCCTGGCGCTGATACCAAAGAGGCAGGGGAACGCTGAGCCCCGCCGTGACCGACTCATCCCCTGCTTCACGATGATAGCTCCCTTGCACTGTGACGTTCGGCACCCGCGACTCCCGCTCGAACGTCGCGCTGAACTGCGCCTGCTCGACCAGCTTGCTCAGCCGCCGGAGCGTCGGATGTTGCTCCATCGCGCGCGCGGCCAGCACGTCCAGATCCAGCCCCTGCCGGGCCGGTTCGAAATCGCCCTGGAGGGAAAATTGATTACCCAACATGCCGGCCGTCACCATGTCCAGCTTGGCCCTCACCGCCACCAAGGCATTCTGGGCGCGAGCCACTTCCTTCTTGGCCTTCTGGACCTCGACGGTGGCCTTCATTGTTTCAAAAACCGTGGCATCACCCGCAGCCGCGCGAGCCTTTACGGCTTTCAAAACCTCTTCGACCATCGTCAAATGCTGCCCTGCCAACTCGACATCCCGTTGCGCGAACAGCACCTGGTAAAAGGCGATTTTCGCCTCGGCAATCACGTTGAGGCGCGTCTCCTCCATCGCAGCACGGGCCCCTGCCGCTCCTGCATCCGCTGCCTGCTGCCTGGCCCGGCGTTTCCCCTGCCATTCCAGCGGTTGCTCGACCGTCACTGTTCGTTCAGTCACCTTGACCCCGCTGCTCGGATCGCGAATGGCCCCCCGCCCTGCTACGCCGGAAATCGACGGATTGAGATAGGCCCCGGCTGCGACTTGCTGGCCACGACTTTGGCTCATGGTGCCCTGAGCCCCTGCCATGGCCGGATTATGCGCAAGCGCCAGTTCCAGTACGGTGTTTAATGTGTGCGTGGAGCCTGGCTCGCCGGCCGTTGCAAGGCCGGACGTGCTCAGAGCCAGAATCCCTAACCACCCGATTAGTTGGTGAATCATCGCTTACCTCCCCTTGCAAGCTAAAGCGGCCCTCCGCATCTCCGACCTCGGTCAGAAATACGGAACGGCACAGTCTCGCCGGCAGCTGCCGGGAATCGCCTGCTTATTCAGTCGTCACGAAACGAGAAAATGGATTAGAGGGACAGGAAGGGAGGGGCACGTAGAGGCAGCGCAGTGGAGAGAAAGAGAGCCATGCGCGAACTGTCAGGCTGGAATGAATCGAGAACCAGGGCTGGTTGAGCCATGGGGCTCTCGACGATCGACAATACAGAGACCGTCACCCCCGGCTTGGGCAGAGGGCGATCGACCGGAACGGTCAGGAGCGAGAACTCGATCTCAGGATGATTGAGCCCATGGCCGGAATGGACCAAAGACTGGAGATGTGGATGCGTGGCATCGGGACAGGTCGAGTCGTGGACTGCATCCTCATACTCGCACTCAAGGTCCTGCGAGAACACCGTATGGATGGTGCCGCCATGCATATGGCGCTCGCCCCCATGGGCATGGTCTGCCTCCGGGTGGACATGGACGAGCGGAACGATGAGCATCCAGAGGGACGCCCAGAGCAGGATCAGCAGACGGGAGCCAGAAGGTTTGTTGCTGAGCTGTTTCATAGATGACGAAACCCTAGCACAGTTCGCCTCCCTCAGCAATCAGCCGGCCTCTTTTCGCTAGAAACAGCAAAGGCGGGAGGGGCTCTGAGCCTCTCCCGCCCTCGATGACAAATGAACGATTCGTTACTTGTTCGGCTGCGGGGTAAAGCGCAGATAGGGCTTCACAGTCTTGAAGCCCTTGGGGAAAAGTGTCTTCGCCTCCGCATCGTTCACCGCCGGAGTGATGATGCAATCCTCTCCATCCTTCCAGTTGGCAGGCGTCGCAACCTTAAACTTCGAGGTCAACTGGAGCGAGTCGATCACGCGCAAGAGTTCATCGAAGTTCCGTCCACATGAAGCTGGATAGGTCAAGGTTAACTTCACCTTTTTATCCGGCCCGATGATGAACACGGACCGCACCGTCATATTGTCCAAGGCATTCGGATGGATCATGTCGTAGAGGGTCGCGACCTTCTTATCGGGATCAGCAATGATCGGATAGTTCATCGTCGTATGCTGCGTCTCATTGATGTCGTTGATCCAGCCCTTATGCGAATCCAACGGATCGACACTGACAGCGATAACCTTCACGCCCCGCTTCTTGAACTCCGGCGTAATCTTGGCGACAGCCCCCAGCTCGGTGGTGCAGACAGGGGTATAGTCTTTCGGATGCGAAAAAAGAATCCCCCATCCGCCGCCAAGCCACTCATGAAAATTGATGGTCCCTTCAGTGGTCTCTGCCGTAAAATTCGGCGCCTCATCTCCCAATCGTATTGCCATGGTAGCCTCCCTTAATATTCAAGCCAACAACTCGACAGCGATAATGGCAATACGATACTGTCCCTCCTGGACGAAGTGCAAGAGGGATTCAAGAGACCATCTTTGGGGGGACGATTATCATGAGCACACAATATCCGCGAAGCCCGAAAGTCCGACTGGGAGACATCGCCCACCTGGGACGAATCATCGACAAGATCCGGCTCCGCCAGGCAGGTCAGATTCAAGACTATAACTACTTAACCGTGGGATTTGACCACTACCTCCTCGATCTCCTCAAGCTCGATGCCTCGACATTCGAACAACGGGTGCGTGAGGGAGGAACCGATGCGGAAATTCTGGACTGGGTGCGGGCGCACATGCGAACCCTACCCCCTGAAGAACTCGCCCAGTGGAACCAGCAAATCGAGACCAGCGGACCGACGGATGAGGCGGGCAAGGCCAGATTTCAACAGCGGCTCGACGATGTGGCGAAGAAACGAGGAGTCCCAGTTGCAACGCTGCCGCACGTGACAGCCTGGTCCGATTTAATTGAGCTGGACGAAGACCGCCTGTAGCGAAATCGTCTGGCAGGAGCAAACCACCTAGGCTATGAGTGGGATGGTGCGCCCGGCTGGAATCGAACCAGCGACCCTCGCCTTAGAAGGGCGATGCTCTATCCAACTGAGCTACGGGCGCCCTCTGAAGAAGTGATGCGTGATCGGTGAAACGTGATGGGCCTCGCTACAACGAGATGCAAAACAAGGACACGTGCCTGAGCTGACACTCGTCACAGATCACTCATCACGCGGCACGGGTCTATGTGGTCGGGGCGACAGGATTCGCACCTGCGACATCCTGCTCCCAAAGCAGGCGCGCTACCGGGCTGCGCTACGCCCCGACTCAAGACATATTCTCACTTATTGCCACTTACAGTTCGGCTAGACACTGACTCAACGGCTTTCCGTTATACAGGAACCCTCACGGAGAGTCTAGGCGTTGCTCCAGATACCACCTCAGCGAAGGTCGCTCTCAGTCCCCCGGTCATTGGGAAAACCAGCGACTAACCGTTCCTAGCCTTACCTGCGTAAACCATCCCGACCATGTCCCCATCCGGCAATTCCAATGTGAGCAGCTCCCACTTTCCTTCCCCACTGGATAGCCCATGGACAAAATGCAGTTTTTTTATTATGGCCCTCATGTTAATCTCTTTCCACGCGCAGGCCGTCTGACGATCCAAAGAAATGAAATAGCGTAACATCTATTGCCCATAGAGCACTCACCCCCCGGTTCGATTGCACCATAAAAACACGCTTCCTGAACTCCGACAGCACTGACTCTACTTGCTCTCAACTGGAGAATTATCGACATGCTGACATGGGTCCGGTCACTACCGTGGGTGCAACGATTTCTACTTCTCGTTGCGCTCATCGGTATAGTCGCGCATGGCTACCATACTGCCTTTGTTCGCATTCCCCTTGGCCGTGACTTCGACGTCCACCGGATCATGGGACAGAGGTTTCTCGGACATGAGGACGTATATGTCGGCAGCGCAGGCTTCGGCTACCCCTACATGCCGATCGCATCCATGTATTTTGCTCCGCTCACATTTTTCGACCGTGATACAGCCATGGCACTTCGCTATACCTTTGCCATTGCCTGTTTATGCCTCACGCTCGTACTCTGCTACCGAATGACCCGCGTTCGGTCTGGCATGACGCCAACGCATGGCATGTGGATGGGCGCAATTTCAATAGTACTGGCGCTCCAATTTATCCTCCAGGATCTAGACGATGGCGGACCTCACCTGATCCTGCTTGGCATCCTCACCGCCGGCATCTATTTGACCTGGCAGGGACGCGAAAAGCTCGGATCTCTGTGGTTCGGTCTTGCGATCGCGCTCAAAGTCACGCCCGCTCTATTTCTGCCGTTCTTCCTGTGGAAACGCCGGTGGAAGCTTGCAGGCTATACCGTCATAGCCACGATGTGCTGGATCCTACTGCCAATCCTCTATATGGGGCCGAGCTGGTGGTGGTCGCTGCAGCGGGACTGGCCACAAGTTGCGGTCGGATCTGTTCTGGGGCACGAGTCTCCGGCAACCCAATCAAACGAACAACAAGTGAGAAATCAATCGCTGAAGCAGACCCTGCTGAGATACCTTGTGACCATTCCTGAAGACCATCCTCTTCGTCAGAAAGATCCTGGCTATGCGCCAGTCCTGGACCTCCCCCCTTCAACCGCTAAAATAGTGGTGCTCGCGGTCATGGCAAGTCTTCTGGCCTTCTTCGGCTGGACGACACGTCGCCCCTACGAAGGACGAGGGGACCCGATGTGGCTGCGTGAATCCAGCGCGCTGTTGATCATCGCGCTGCTTCTTTCGCCGGTCACCTGGGTGCAACATCTGGTCTGGCTCCTGCCAGCCCTGTATTTGATTGCGATGGACGCCAGAAGCAAAGAGGGATTGAACCTCCCGGTCAAGCTCGCAATGGCGATCTACGTTCTCTTGGCAGTCGTTCTCAATTATGAGCTGCTTGGCAGGCGGAACTTTTCGTTATTCTTGACCATTCACCCCTTTGCCCTAGCCATGCTATTGGTGCTAGGGATATTATTATTGGATCGCAAACATCCAGACGCTGAGGCCCTCTCTCTCAGCAACCAGCGCGATCACGTGACGCCCCCAAGAGCCTAGACACCATGAGAACCGTCGTCGTCATTCCGACGTATAACGAGCGCATGAATATCCTGCCGTTGATCGAACGGTGCATGGCCCTGCCTATTCCCCTCGATCTCTTTTTCGTGGATGACGGATCCCCTGACGGCACTGGTGAGTACCTAGAATCGCTCCGCAGCACCTACCCCTTCCTGCGGGTCATGCACAGACCTGGGAAATTAGGGCTCGGCTCTGCCTACCGCCAGGCCTTTCGCGTTCTGCTTGCAGAACCCTATGATCGTTATGTGGCGATGGATGCCGATCTCTCCCATCCCCCGGAATCGATCCCTGACTTGCTTCGCGCATCGGCTGAAGCGGATCTTGTCATCGGCAGCCGCTATATAGATGGCGGCGTCTGTAAGAACTGGTCCGCTGCCCGCCGATTGCTCAGTCGCACCGCCAACAATGTGGCTCGCGCCCTGCTTTCCCTCGATGTGATGGACGCCACAGCCGGCTTCCGCTGTTATCGACGAGAGCTGCTCGATGCCCTGAATCGTGTCAACGTGCGCTCAAACGGCTACTCCTTCCAAATCGAAATGGCTTACTACAGTCAGCTTATGGGCTTTCGACTCACAGAAGTCCCGATCGTGTTTGAGGAGCGAGTCAGGGCCAAGAGCAAGATGAGCCATGCTGAGATTACCGGAGCGATCCAGACCCTCGTACAACTCTCCCTCCACCGCTGTTCCGGGCAGTCGCTACCGAATGACATCGAGCTGCCTGAAAAAATCCGCGACAGGACCTCTCTCTAAAATCAGCCGAGGCTGGCACCTCATAAAAAAAGGGACTGCCAATCCTATCAAGAACTTCGGCAATCCCTACATGATGATCTGGAGCAGACGCGCTCCCTGCGTGCTACGCCACGACTCGAGTATCTGGAAATTCCATCTCTTGCAACAGATCTTTGGCCTGAGCAAAAGCTTTCGCACGATGACTGATCCTGTTCTTCTGATCCGCCGACAGTTGGGCCAGAGTCTTCCCTAACTCAGGAACGAAGAACAGAGGATCATACCCGAAGCCTAACGTCCCACTCGCCTCTGCGGCAATCACACCGTCCAACGTGCCTTGCGCCACCCGTATGTCGCCAGACGGAAGGGCAATCGCTGCAACGGTCACGAAGCGAGCAGTTCGACGCTCCTGAGATAGACCCGTCAACTCCTGTAGCAGCTTCCGACAATTGTCTTCGTAGGTTGCGCCTTCTCCGGCATAACGGGCCGCATAGACGCCGGGCCGCCCGCCCAGCGCATCCACTTCCAGCCCCGTGTCGTCAGCCACAGCCGGCAGCCCCGTAAACTCGGCAATAGCTTTTGCTTTCTTCACGGCATTAGCCTCGCAGGTCAACCCGTCTTCAACGACATCCGGGGCACCAGGGAATTCATCGAGACCGCGAATCGTCAGGCCTACGTCGCCCAATAACGCAACGAGTTCGCTTACTTTATTGCGATTACGCGTGGCGAGCACCAACTCACGAATCATCGTTGCGCCCTACTCCAAGTCCCCGATCAGATCCTTCTGAAGCGCAGTGAGGGCCTGAATCCCGCTCCATCCTATCGCCATGAACTCATCCATCTCCTGCTTGGCAAAAGGAGTTCGTTCCGCTGTACCCTGCACTTCAACATAGTGGCCTTTTCCGGTCATGACCACATTCATGTCGACATCGGCCATGGAGTCTTCCGTATAGGCCAAATCCAGGAGGATTTCCCCGCCAACTTTTCCGACGCTAATGGCGGCCAGATAATCCGTTAACGGACGCTTTTTGATCATCCCTCGCTTCTTAAGCAAGGCAAACGCATCGGCCAACGCAATATAGGCCCCGGTAATGGAGGCCGTTCTGGTCCCTCCGTCTGCCTGGATCACGTCGCAATCGAGCCAGATCGACCGCTCTCCCATCTGACTCATATCCGTCACTGCACGGAGGGCTCGCCCGACCAGGCGCTGAATCTCCAACGTCCTGCCGCTCTGCTTCCCTTTGACTGCTTCACGCGGGGATCGATCATGGGTCGAACGAGGAAGCATCGAGTACTCCGCCGTCACCCAGCCCTGCCCCTTTCCCTTCAAAAACGGAGGCACTTTTTCCTCGATCGAGGCCGTGCAAATGACTTTGGTATCGCCCATTTCAATTAGAACAGACCCTTCGGCATGTTTAATGAAGTTCCGCGTAACCTTTACCGGACGCAATTGATCTTTTCGCCGCCCATCGACACGCAATAATCCCGCTGCACTGCTCATTGGTTACTCCTGTTCATTGTTGTGGATCATTATAGGGAAGGCCCTGGGAAAGCGCAATGAAACTACCTGGCGCGCAACGCTAATACGGTGATCTCAGAAATAAACATGGCCCAGGCCCTTGATCCTGTTCACTATCAACCCTGTACAAAAGTCGCCAGTACGAACGGCTAAATCTGTACAGATACGTACTCCCTTCAAGCGCATGGCCCGGACGACGTCACAGGATGATCCGACGGCGCCTCAATGAAAAACATGAGCCATTGCGTGCCATTGCATCGCTTCGCCACTACAAAGAGGCCCTCAGATCCGCCCCCCGGAATGCGCCCACTTCATGCAGCCTATTGGCGCAGTATGTGCATAAGGCCCTCTAGCTCTTTGGGAAATGATAGATCGCGACAGAACCCGGGCTTCGACCAAATCAAAACAGCCTCCTCACCCATTGAATAACGAACAGTACGAACTATGACGTTGCTTCTTGACCGACCGAACCAGCAAGCCCTGCTTGACCTCAAACGCATCCTCATTGTCGACGACGAAGAACCCATCCGTCGGCTCTTGGGTTACATGCTCCAAACCAACGGGTACGAAGCGGTGCTGGCGTCCAATTCGCACGACGCACGACAAAAACTCGAGAAGCAACCGTTTGCGTTGATGCTGTGCGACGTCAATATGCCCGGTGAATCCGGCATGGACCTGGCCCGTAATATTCTGAGCAAGCACCCGCACACCGCCGTCATCATGGTGACCGGCCTCGACAGTTCCCTGTTGGCGAATACGGCGATCGACATGGGGACCTTCGGATATATCATCAAACCATTCGAGTGCAATGAAGTCCTGATCGACGTCGCCAATGCCCTCCGCCGGCGACGGCTTGAAATGGAAAATCGCCTGCATCGGGAAAACCTGCAAGACATTGTCCAGACAAAAACGCTGGCGCTTCAACAGGCCCTCGAGTGGCTTGAGCTCCGCACAGAAGAGCTGCAGCTCTCACGAGAGGAAACGATTCAACGACTCGCCATTGCCGCCGAATTCCGTGACAGCGCCACGTCGCAGCATATTCAGCGCATGAGCCACTACTGTGAATTGCTCGCTAGGAAATCTGGGATGCCATCGGAACGGTGCGATCTGATCCGCACGGCAAGTCCGATGCACGACATCGGAAAAATCGGGACGCCAGACCATGTCCTCCTCAAACCAGGCAAGTTCACGCCGGAAGAATTCACGATCATCTCGCAACATGCGGAGATCGGCTTTCGCATCCTCGACGGATCCAACGCCGAGATCCTCAAAGTGGCGGCAGCGATCGCCTGGACCCACCATGAACGTTGGAACGGCAGCGGCTATCCCCGCCAATTAAAAGGCACCGCCATTCCCGTGGAAGGACGCATCGCCGCAATCGCCGACACCTTCGACGCCCTCACCACACAACGGGTCTATAAGCCGGCTTTCTCGATCGATCACTCCATTGATCTGATGAGCCAGCACCGCGGCGAGCATTTCGACCCGGAACTACTCGACATCTTCATCGCCTCGCTCGATGACATCAAAATCATCCATGACCAGTACGGCACCCAATCGCCACGCGGAACGACTCAGGAGCCGTAGCGGCCTTTTCGTCATTTCGTTGACCGGTTTTCCCCTCGCCGATATACTTCCCTCATCCCGTCTAGCACGGGTACACACACAGACATCCTGGCTCCGCACCCGGCATCTCGGCGCTGCGAAAGGATTGCCAATCATGGCAAAGAAGACGACGGCGGCCCGCAAACAGGTCACGACACATAACTGGATCGCCTATCTGTGCGAATCCCTGGTCACCTCAGGCGCCATGCCAACCTGGGAGGCGGCAACCTATCTGACCGAAAATCTGCTGGGAGAAAAACCGAACCCCCGCCTGCTACGCGCGACACAAGCCCACGAAGTGACCGCTCAGTTTCTGCAACGGCTCTACCATCCTCTGATTGAGGCCGTGTCCCGCGACATCATCCTTCCGCAAGGCGCAAGACTACACGTCTTTATGGATATCAGCCTGACAGGAAAATCAGCCGTGCTGGTCGTCTTCCTGCCAGGCAATACGCAGCCTCAGCAGTTGCTGCTGCTGG
>JAPLLI010000198.1 GCA_026387615.1 Nitrospirota bacterium | reverse complement strand
CGCCGGCGCGCCGCTGGCAGGGTCGGTCGTCGTCAGCCAGTCGGTGAGATTCGCCAGCGGACTTTCGCCGCTCCCGGAGGGTTTGAAGTTGTCGGTCTCCGGCAACAGCAACGGCAACTGCTCTTCCGGAATCGGAAGGGCCTGGCCGTCCACCCACACAATCGGAAAGGGTTCGCCCCAATAACGCTGACGGGCAAAGAGCCAGTCCCGCAATTTATAGTTCACGGCCTTGCGGCCCTTGCCCTGCGATTCTAAATGAGCCGTGATTTTCGGGATCGCATCGCCAGGCGTTAGCCCGTCGATGGAAAAGCTTTTATCCGGCGTGGTGGAATTAACGACCGTGCCCTTGTCGGCCGAGACGAAGGCCTCCTGCTCGACCTGGCCTCCCGCGATCACTTCGCGGATCGGCAAGCCATAGGTCTTCGCAAAGGCCCAATCTCGCTCGTCATGCGCCGGCACAGCCATGATGGCCCCGGTCCCATAGCCCATCAACACATAGTCGGCAATCCAAATGGGCAGCCGCTCGTGGTTCACCGGATTCACCGCATAGCCGCCGGTAAAAACCCCGGTCTTATCTTTCTCAAGTTCCTGCCGTTGGAGATCGCTTTTTCTGGCAGCCGCCTCACGATAGGCCGTGACATCGGTACGACGGTCAGCCGTCGTGACGACCTCCACCAACGGATGCTCCGGGGACAGCACCATATAAGTCGCGCCGAACAGGGTATCGGGCCTCGTCGTAAAGATCCGGACCGTGCCGGGGAGGCCGGCTAAATCAAACTCAACTTCCGCTCCGACCGATCGGCCGATCCAATTCTTCTGCATCTCCATGGTACTGGGCGGCCATTCGACCAGCTTCAAATCTTCCAGGAGCCGATCGGCATAGGCTGTAATCTTCAAGACCCATTGACGCATCGGCTTGCGCACCACATCGAACCCGCCGACCTCGCTCTTCCCGTCGATAATTTCTTCGTTGGCCAGCACTGTCCCCAGAGCGGGACACCAGTTCACCGGCACTTCCGCCACGTAGGCCAGCCCCCGCTCGAACAGTTTCAAGAAGATCCACTGGGTCCAGCGATAATAATCGGGATCGATCGTGCTGACCTCACGCTCCCAGTCGTAGGAGAGACCGACACGCTTCATCTGGCGTTTGAACGTGGCGATGTTCTGGGCCGTCGTGACGACCGGATGAATGCCGGTCTTCACCGCATATTGTTCGGCCGGAAGTCCGAATGCGTCCCACCCCATCGGATGGAGTACATTGAAGCCCCTCATGCGCTTGTAGCGGGAGACGATGTCCGTGGCGGTATAGCCCTCCAGGTGGCCGACGTGGAGGCCCGATCCTGAGGGATAGGGGAACATGTCCAGGCAATAGAATTTGGGCTTGGTCCGGTCGTCAGCTACCCGGAAAGTCCGGTGCTCCTCCGAATAGGCCTGCCACTTCACTTCCAGGGCGTGATGATCGTAGGTGTTGCTCATACCGGACAAACCGCAAGTGTAGGGAAAAAGAGGAAGGACTCTAACATAGACCCGCGGGAGCAACAAGAATCGACGCAGGGGGCGGCAGAACACGAGCTGGTCTTCGCAAGAAAACCAGCTCGTGTTCAGAGAAACAGTCTCTAGCGGGCTGAGGAGAAACCCTTTCGGCGCAACAGCGCTTGAGAGCCTGGAGTCATCACGTTCAGAGACTCCACTGCCCGCTGATGGTGAGCAGGCTAGCCGCGATGCTGACGATATGGCCTTGCGCATCAATGATCGGGATCAGCCAACCAGCCACGGTGCCATGGCCGGTGGCGCCGCTGAGAAAGTTCATGTTGCCATTTAGCAGCAGCCCGGGGATGAAGTTCCCGCCCGGTGTGGCAATGCAGGTGGCCCCGTCCGGGGTATCGCAGGGCACGGGAGTAAGGCCGATGCTCGACGCCATCTCCACATTGGCCTCATACACACCAGCGATCAGCCTGGCATGGACGCGCCCAGACTGAGTCGCGATCGGCACATTGGAGTCATACGTCATCACGAAGGGCACGCCGGTAGCGCCACCGATAGAGCCAGCCAGGGTGCCGGTGACGTGCCGGTCTCTCACGACGAAGCGCCCGCTCTGCCCGGCCGGCTTCACCTCGCCCGTATCGATGGTCAAGATGGGGCCGCTGGCACTGAATGGTACGGGAGGTCCGGCGGCAAACGCCGATGCCGAAACAAACCAGAAAGCGGAGACGACCGCGCCAACGAAAATCCCTGCCGCGCGACCTGAGCGAGCCGACCCCGTACAACGACCACTGGATCTACTCATATCAACACCTCCTTGTTATGAAATGAATAGTAACTCGTGAGCCTGGACACACCGTGCCATGCACGTAGAATCCACTATAGCAATAAATGGCTCGTTCGTTCAAAGGACAAGAGCTGCTATCGAGATGACGCCCGGCCTCTTTGAGTACAATGACGCCGGGCTCTATACTGACCCTCACACAAAGAAACTATGGGACTCTACGCCACACAGATTTTCCCCCGCCTGATGGACCGGCTCATGAGCGGCGACGAATTTCAGCAGCTCCGAAAGTTGCTGTTACAGGGCGCTCATGGGGAAGTCTTAGAAATCGGTCTTGGCACAGGGCTCAACCTGCCTCACTACCCAGGAGGACTGTTGCGGTTGCATGCCGTGGACCCGGCCCCGCTCCTGCCAGACCGGGTGGCGCAACGGAGTCGAGCCCTTACCTTTCCCGTTCAGATCGAGCAGGTCAGCGCGGAAACGCTCCCCTTCGACGATCGAACCTTCGACTGCGTCGTGAGCACCTGGACCCTCTGCACGATCCCCGATCCGGTGACGGCGCTCCGGGAAGTCCGCCGAGTCCTGAAGCCCGATGGAACGTTTCTCTTTCTGGAACATGGCAGGAGCGAGGAGGCAAGGATTGCGGCCTGGCAGGATCGTATGAACCCGCTCCAGCGAGTGATCGGCTGTGGTTGCAACTTGAACCGGAAAATCGATCAGCTGATCGAACAGGCAGGACTCACGATCCGGCAGCTGGAGCGGTTTCAGATGCGGAGCGTCCCGCGGCTGGGCGGAGCCATGTATCGGGGATCGGCTGTACCGTCGACTGCGTCAGCCTTGCGGCAGAGGCCTCTTCATGAGGGTCGATAGGTTTTCAACCGATCGAAAGGAGGCGGAGAGGGCCGACGGCAACTGCGAGCTGGACTTCGCACTGTGAACGAGGTGCGCAATGCCAAACTCCCTGGCGGCAGCCAGACAGCCTTCATCGTCGTCGATAAACAACGCTCGCTCGGGATTGAAACCCACCAACTGCTGGCAGGCAGGCCAATAGGCCGGCCGCATCTTCAAGTACCCCACCTCAGAGGCCGTCACAATCCGATCCACATGCCGGTCGAGGCCGGTCTTGGCAATCTTCACGTCCACACCAGCTTGATGGTCGTTCGTCAGGATCGTGACCCGCCGTCCGAGTACCTTGAGATCACGGAGGAACGTTTCCGTACTCGGCAGGAACCCCACCAGGTGGTCCAGCTCCTTATGCAGGGCCACGACATCGATGCCCACCCGCTCAGTCCAATAGTCCAAATCGGTCCAGGCCAGCTCCCCCTCGACCGAACGATACATGGCCATCAATCGATCGCGGGACCCCTCGTGGGTCAACCCATGCAACACAGCATAGCGGCGCGGCAGCTCCTCTTCGAAAAAGAAGTTGTCGAAATGGCGGTCCAGCAAGGTGCCGTCCATATCGAGCAGGACATCGTCAATTTCGTCCCAATTCAAGTGAAATGGCGTCATTTCAGAGGAGTGTACCTGACGATGGTTGTGTTTGCCAAAAATCTTATGTTACGGTCGGAATATAATTTTCTATGCCACGTACTAAAAAACCCAAAAGTATCCCTGCAGAGATCGCCCCCGAAGAGACCGCCCCTGAAGAGACGGCAGCGGAAGAGACCGTACCGGCACTACCGGGTCCGGCGGCTCAGCCTCCTATTGTGGCCATTATCGGTCGCCCCAACGTCGGCAAGTCGACGCTCTTCAATCGCATGCTCGGCAAACGCACGGCCATCGTCGACGACGTCCCCGGCGTCACGCGGGATCGCAACTACGCCGACGCCACCTATCGGAATCGTCCCTACCGCCTAGTCGATACCGGGGGCCTGGATCCGACCGCCTCGGAAAGCATGTTGATCCTCATCAAGCGTCAATCGGAACTCGCGATTGCGGAAGCGGACATTTTGATTCTGCTGATGGACGGCCGGACCGGGCTCACAACCCCGGACCTGGCAGTCGTCCGTCTCTTGCGCGGCACGACGAAGCCCTTGTTTATCGTGGTAAATAAGATCGACACGACCAAGGTCGAGCCGCTCGTAGCGGACTTCTACCAGTTGGGCACGGACACGCTCTACCCGATCTCCGCCGAACATGGCATCGGCGTCTCCGACCTGCTGGATGACCTCTATGAGCTGCTTCCTGTCCCTCCCGAGAATCCTGAACAGACGGTCATGCCCCGCATTGCCGTCGTGGGACGCCCGAATGTCGGCAAATCCACGCTAGTGAATGCCGTACTCGGGGAAGACCGGGTCGTAGTCAGCGATGTGCCGGGCACCACCAGAGACTCCATCGACTCCATCGCCCTCCATCAAGGACGGCGCTATCTCTTTACGGACACGGCCGGAATCAGGCGACGCGGCAAGATCGACCGGGGCATCGAAGGCTACAGCGTCGTCCGGTCGCACTTAGCCATCGGCCGGTCCGACCTCGGAGTCTTGCTGCTCGATGCCACGGAAGGCGTGACCGAACAGGACACCAAGATTGCCGGCATCATCATCAAGCAGGGACGCGCCTGCTTCCTCCTGGTCAATAAATGGGATCTTCGGGCAGGCGATAGCCAGGCCCGGCAGGAAGTCGAACTGGAGCTCAAGCGACGCTTCCCCTTCCTGACCTGGGCGCCGGTCCTTTTTGCCTCCGCGGCCAACCCCGCGTCGCTCGACCAGCTCTTTCCGACCATCAATCGGGTCTTCGCCGCATTTTCAAAACGGATCCCGACCGGCGCGTTGAACAAGTTCCTCCAGGAGATCCTCACCACCCATCCCCTGCCGGTGCGGAAGGGCAAACCGACCAAGATTACCAAGTCGGCCTTCATGACCCAGGTCGCGATCCAGCCGCCGGTCTTTGCGTTATTCGTCGGCCACCCGGACAACATCACCCCGGCCTATCTCCGCTTTCTCGAAAACCAAATCCGCGAGGAATATGGATTCGAGGGCACCCCCATTCGCCTGCTCGTTCGCAAAAAGTAACCGGTCCAATTTCCGCCACCGCCACACAAGCTTTGTGCGCCACCTGGCGCAAAACGTCACGTTGTGATCCGTTGTTCGCAGGATCGTCGCGTTTCCCGTCTCCCGCCATGGGTGTGAATTTTGCTCCATCAGGAGTATTCGCTTCACAGCAGACTCGCGCCACAATCATCTCAGGAGAACCACACCACCCCCATGCAACCTCACGCGACAAGCCCAACGCAGGGATCCCCCCGGGAAGCCTCTCCGCTCCAACCGCTGCTGCCATTACCCGACTCCGGCATGATCGTCTTCTCCTCATCGGCTCGCATGCTGCATATCAATGAAGCAGCCCGAAGACTGATCGCGCTATTCGGTGAATCTCCCGGGCTCCGCCCGCCAGGCACAACAGAGCCCATGCCGGCCATCATCACGGAGTTCTGTCGCGACGTACAGGCCCAACTCCAACCTCATATCGAGACACAAGACTGGGCCGCATTCGAAATGCGCCGCACCTGCGACAGGGTGACGCCATCCCTTCTGCTCAGAGGATTCGGCGTACTCAACACAACGACCCATGAGTTTCGGGTCATCGTGACCCTCTCGCCCCTGCGTGCCGCTCCTCTCGCAGCCGACGCCCCCAGGCCACAAGAGCCGCCAGGCCAACCGCCCGCCGGCCTTGCGCGAGCAATCGGTTAAGGACTGCGCCGGTCCAGCATCGGGCGCGGCGGCTTTCGCCTTGACTCCCCCAGGACGGCATGCTATTCGCACCAGGTGACGATTCATTGCACCGATACAGACCCTCCGCTGGCGGGGCTGCGCCATTCTTTTTTTCGCAGGCCTCAGCATCCTTTCTGGACGGCCCTCGCCAGTGCGGTGATCGTTGGCGCCCTCTTCAGCTCCGTCTTTGCGGAGGAATTGCCGGGCACGAACAAACTGCCCCTGGCCACGATCGCTCCTCTCCCTGCTGCTGCTGCCGCTACTGCTACCGTTGCCCCAGCGGACGTCGACCCCTGCATCACGTTGCGGGGATCGGTCTGGCGGACCAAAGCCGGAATCGTCTTTTTTAAAACCCCGATCGGACTCCTGTCCCTTAGTTCCACATCAACGTTGAAAGACATCAAGACTTCGCACGAAGTGCGCTTGTGGGTGCATGGACGCCATACCGTCATCGAGATCCGCAAGAAAATCGACGGACCACTGCTCCATCGTTACCTCAGCGGACCGATGACGTCGGGGACAGAGGCGCCGAAGACGTTACGCTGGTGGGGGCCTGAGGGCGACCTGGCCATCCCGGTCGGCGCAGAGGACGAGCGGTTCGCAAGCTACCAGGAGGGAGATCCGTTGACCGTCGAAGTCAATGCCACGAATACCCTCCTCGGGGTGCATGATGTACAGTACGATCTCCAAGTCAACCAGATCCCGCCTGCCGGCGCCGAGGTGCAGCTCCTCCTCTCGGGAACCGTGGCCAAGCTGAAGTCCAATTTCGTCTTGATCCGCACCGCAATCGGCCTGGTCATGCTCAATACAAAAATCGGCATTCCGCCGGTCAAGATCGGGCAACCGCTGATCGTACGCATCGGCCAAGGGCAAGTGACCATCACGCTCCCATCACCCGAAGCGCCGATTGCACGACCCAGCGCCTCTGCCATTCGCTGACCCTCAGCCAAGGCACAATTCAGCCCTGACCGAGCAGGATGCGCAACAAGTCCATCCAGCAAGGCCGCAGCGAGTACACAACTGTGAACTCTGAACGATGAACGCTGAGAATTAGCTTCCTCGTTCATTGTTCATAGTTCATCGTTCCCTAGACTGGCGGCTTTTTCAGCATCCTGCCAAGTTGGCTTGACAGGCCTCAGCCAAGCCCCTAGACTTTCCGCCATCCATGGCCTCAGCCCTTAAAAAACTTTCGCCGCCCCTCCCCTCACAAGAACCAGACGAGTTTGATACGCTGTATCGAGACCACGTCGATCTGATTTATCGGTACGCCCACCGCCTGTGCGGCGAAACGGAATCGGCGAAGGATCTCGTGCAGGAGACGTTTCTCAATGCCTATCGGGGACTCAAGAATTTTCGCGGGGAGGCCCGGCTCTCCACCTGGCTCTACACCATTGCGTCCCGCGCCTGCCTGCGTATGCGGCGCAAACGAAAAGGCGAGCCGGAATATGAATTATCGCTGGACGAGCTTGTGCCCACATCGGAAGGGGAATTTCGCCTCCAGATCCCGGTGGACGAACTCACGCCCGAAGAAGCGCTCCAGAACAAGGAGCTCCGGCAGGCCCTCGACCAGGCCATCGACGCCTTGCCGAAAAAATATCGCATGGTCCTGGTCCTCCGCGACATGGAAGGGCTCCAGGCCAAAGAAGTCGGCACCATCATGGGCCTCAACGAGCGCGCGGTGAAATCGCGGCTACATCGCGCGCGCCTCTTTGTCCGGCGGGAACTTAGTGCCCGCGGCATCATCGATGAAAATGACCACAAGTCGGGGGGCTTGCGCTCATGACCAAGAAAAAGTCCGCGACGACGAAAAAGAAACAGGCCAACCCATCCTCGCGCCATAGGCCAGGTCAGATCCATTGCCTGAAGCTTCTCCGGCAACTCTCTGCCTATATCGACGGAGAGCTCCCCTCCGACATTTGTCAGGAAATACGCAGCCATCTCGGCGACTGTCCGAATTGCGAGGTCTTCATCCTCTCCCTCCAACAAACCGTCATCCTCTGCCGGCACCGCCCAGTCCCACCCTTGAAATCGGCCGACCGGGTTGCCCTGCGCCGCGCCATCCTCAAGAAGGCCATCGCTAAGTGAAAAGAACGTTCTGGCTCATAGGCCTGGCCTGGCTGCTGACCGTGCCTGCCGCCGCGCTTTCCGGCGACCTCGACGTAGAATCGATCACCGTCGAGATCCATGGGCGAACCTTCATCCCGAACCGCGTCGTCCTCCATGCCGGACGCAAGACCGCGCTGCAATTCCGCAATCACGATACGGAGCTCCATGCCGTGGTGGCCAAGGAACTTTTTCTCGGCGTCAACCTCAACGTGGGCGGCAATGGAGCTCCGGAATTCGGTCCTGACGGCCTCACCAGAGTCATCATCCCGCCTGACGGACTGGCGGAAATTCAATTCACGCCGGCCGGCGCCGGAACGTTCCCCTACCGATGCGACATGCCAGGCCATGACATGCGGGCTGTAATCGTCGTCGAATAACCAGAAAATCGGCGCCCTGCTCGATCCGTCCTTCGTGTCACGCCTCTGCCAGCCTCTTTCAGATCCTCAAAGCAGCGTGGTACAGTAGCGGCTTCGTCCCGTCCTTCATCTTAGGAGCCTGTACGACATGACACGCCTGCAAATTCTCCACCGAGGCTGGTTCACAACCCTGTTTCTTTCCGGGACCCTATCGATGGTTGCCGCGACGACCCTGATCAACGCATCGCCAACATTCGCCGCTCAGAAAAAATCCAAACATGTTGCCACCTCCGCCGAAACGACAGCGCAACGCTATGCCGAAGCGATGGGAGCAGGAGACAAAGCCGGCGTCGGGCTGCTCGACTTCGCCTGTCAATATCCCCTCGTGGCCGCGAGCAGCAACCTGAACAAGCCTGCCGATTCCGAGAGCCGCTACGATTCCTGCTGGCAACGGATCCGGGAGGCTCATGCCTCCACCCTCGTCAGAAGCGATGTGGGCATGGAAGTCTTGTGGCCCAGTAACGGCGACCTGGTCTTTTTCAGTGAAGAGCTGAGCCGCTACCCCGCCTCGGCCTTCGTCACCGACTCGCTCGGTCTTGCGCCTCCGGGAACCGGATTCCACGCTCAGATTACCGGAAGCGCGCCGCTGCCTTCTGCGTCGTTCCGCCTCAAACCGAACGGCCCCCTCGTCGCGGTGCCGACCACCCTGGTCAAATTGACCGTCAGCTACCAGGATCCCCTGACCGCTCCCTTGACCTACGCAGCCGGTTCGGTCAAATGGACCAATACCATTAAGCGGACCAGACGAGCCCTCAAAGAAGTCACCCTCCAATGGGTCGTCCTCTCAGGGCTCAAGAAACAGGGCTTCGCCAACGATACCGCGGTCGTGAACCTTCCCGTCACCAGCGGCGCCGTCGCTGGCAGCGGCATCAGGGAAAAGATCCCCTTCGTCACAGAAGCCAGCCGTGTCCTCCCCGACTCGCTGGTCTGGTGGGGACCGACGGATGCCCCGGGTCTCCTGACCGCCGCCGCCGCCCGCGCCGCTACTTTTCCCGAACTGCGCGATCGCGTCGCCCTGCTGAACCGTGTGCTCATCATCGACCCCAATCAGACCGAAGCCCTCATGGTGCTGAGCCGACACCTCTATGCCGTCGTCCTGCGCGAGGCCATCCCGTTCCACAAGCTCATGGTGAAGGATCCGGCCCTGGAGTTGGTGGTGAACGAGCATTTCTGGAACATCTACGCTCAGTCGACGCGCATCGACCTGTCCCTGGGCATGGAGATGGGTGGGTTCGACAAACCGACGACCGCCGACTATTTGTACCGCATGATCTCGGCCATGCAGGCCTTGGCGGCGATCCATCCGGAACAGCTGGACAACCAATTCCGGTTAGGCGCGGCCTTGCGCTGGAACAACGATCAAGAAGCTTCGATCGAAAATGGCCAGGCCCTGGTCAAAGCCATCTCGCCTGATCGCAGAGCCGGCAGAGCCGAAGCCCTGCTCCAACTGGCCTGGTCCCGCGTCAACAAAGTCGCCTGGAACCGGATC
>JAPLLI010000206.1 GCA_026387615.1 Nitrospirota bacterium | reverse complement strand
CATCTAACGTTTCACGCGTCTCTCGCATCTCGTCTGGCGCTTCACGCTTCACCATAGACGAACGACGCTGAGGACTGCGCGTTCCGCGAGCACAGAAGATCATTAGTCCTCATCCCCCAACCTCGCTCCACTTGATTTGATGGTCCGGCTGCATGGCCACCTTGGCGACACGGCCGAGCAGTTTCTTGTATTCCCGCGCGGGGATCTCGCCATCCGCAGGGCGTTTGACCCAGAGATTCTCGTCGGTGAACCGGTCGCCTGCTGCCACCGGTTTAATGACGACGACGGAGGCGCGGGCGAATCCCAACACCGGCCGTTCCTTGCCCAGGATCGCCTTCTCAGAACCGAGCGCCTGATAAATGGCGGCCGCGCCCTTCACCAGTTCTTTGAGTTCCTGCGGTTCGAGGGACAGACCCTGGTCCGGTCCTGGCAACTGCCGGCTAGTGGTGAAATGCTTCTCCAGCACGCAGGCGCCCTTGGCCACCGCGCCGAGCGATGTATAGATGCCGACCGAATGATCGGAAAGACCGACCGGCAGGCCGAACTGCTCTCGCAGGACCTGGATGGCGCCCAGCTTCACATCGGAATAGGCTGTCGGATAGGTCGAGGTACATTGCAACAGAATCAACGGCACATCGTAGCGCTCGATGAGGCTGACCGTCTCTGCGATCTCGTCCAGCTCGGTCATGCCGGTCGACACGATCATCGGCTTGCCTTTTTTGGCGACATGTTCGATCAGCGGCAGATTGGTGATCTCTCCGGACCCGATCTTGTAGGCCGGGATGCCCAGCTCTTCCAATTGATCGGCTGCTTCCCGTGAAAAGGGCGTCGAGAGAAAGAGGATGCCCACTTCGTCGCAGAGCTGTTTCACGGCTCGTTCTTCCGCCGCCGTCAATTCGCACCGCTTGATGATGTCCCAAAGGGGCTCTTTGCTGATGGAGCCCGGCGTCATCTGCGTGTGGATCATTTCCTTGCCGGTGAGATGCGTCTGGAACTTGATGCAATGGGCGCCGGCCTCTTTGGCCGCGTGCACCATCTGCTTGGCCAGGTTCACGTCTCCGTTATGGTTGATCCCCACTTCGGCAATGACGAAGGGAGGCTGCCCCTCGCCGACCTGATGGCCGCCGATGCTGAAGCTCTGCGTTTTGCTGCCGTTGATCAATGCCATAGCTGTCTCCTACAAAAATCCGTCGTTCGTGAAGCGTGAGCGATCAGAAGGCTGAAGTCCGAAGGCTGACGGTGGAAGATCGAAGCTCTAAACACTTTCGCCTTCAGCCTTGAGAGCACCTGCACGTCACGCTTCACGTCCGTCACCCGACCGTGACCAGTTTCCGTTCCAGTTGCACCAGCTGCACCAATGGCGGGGCAGGCTCGATCTTCGCCTTGGCCGCCAATACTTCCTTGGCAAAGCGCGGCTCGCCATGAATGGAGCGACAGTAGGTCTCATATTCTTTGATCCGCTTGACGTCGTGCTGGAGCATCAATTCACGAAGCCCGAGCAGCTCGACAGCATTGAAATTGTGGCAGATGACCGCCGTGATCTTGGTGGCATCTCCGACATCGAGGATGAAGGCTTCTAGATCGCCGCCATACTGTTCCAAGATCCGGTCCTTGTAGGTGTAGTACCATTCGGAGCCTGGATAGGGCGTGGCAAAGAAGGGCTTGACCATGATCCCGATCCGGTCCCAGAAGGCCATGTTGTCGTAGAGGCTGTCGAAGAACTCGTCGGGGAACCCGACGATCTGGTTCGGAATCGGCCTGATGCCGGCCTCCATCGTGATCTTCAAACAACGTTCATTCGTTTTGACGGTCGCGCCCTTGCCGATCGTTTTCAAGACACGGTCCGAGAAGGACTCCAATCCATAATCCAGATAGGTGCAGCCGGCCTTGTGCATCGCCTGCAACACTTCCGGATAGGCCAGGGTGGCATGGCTGGTCCCGCCCCAATGAACTCCCTCGCAGACGTTGGCATCGTGCGGCACTCCGTCGCGGACGCAGGTGGGCTGGAGGCCTGCCTTGATCCAGAGGTCGCAGATCTCGAAGAGCCATTTCTTTTTCGTCGACACGTGCATGGTCATGAGGTTTTCGTCCAGGAAGGAGACGAAATCGACATTGAACCGGTCCTTCATGTACTTCACTTGCCGGACCACAAACTCGGGACTATGCCAGCGGATGTTGCGGTCGTTATTGAAGACCACGTCGCCGCCGTCCGCCTGCTCCGTATCCGTATATTTCATGTCGCCGGTCAGCCCGAGATGGAAGCAGAACTTGCAGATGAGGGAGCAGCCGTAGGACATGTTGATGTCCAGCCGCCGCTTCGCCAGCATCGCCTCTTCCGACAAGAGGATGCAGGAGTTCTTGAAATAGATGTCGAGCGGGAACAGTTCGTACATCGGAAACGGCAACGTATCGATGTCCGCGAGCAGCGGCCGTTCCTCGTTCAGCTTGACGTCGCCCTGTTCGTTGCGCCAAATGATGCCCTGCACGTCGGACCAATCGCTCCTCCGGTCCCGGCCTTCGTCCACCTTTTTCAAAAGCTCCGGGAAGGTGATCACGCCCTCCCCGATGCCGCCGATATCGACTTGCGGACAGAACCCCATGATGTCCCGCGGCATAGCGGTCAAGGCGCCGCCGCCCATCATGATGAGCGCGTTTGGCGCATACAGTCTGGCGAACTCGACGCTCTTCTTCATATAGCCGTAGGCGGTCGTGATGCCACCTGTGGCGATCACATCCCAGGCATCCGCCTTGATGGCATCGATCAATTCTTCGTCGGTCGGGCGCCAGCCGTTGGCGTCGAACACTTGAATCTCATGCCCCTCCCGGTTCGCCACCGCGACGAGGAGCGCCAATCCATAGGGCACATGCCGGGGATCGTCTTCGGCTCGAATCACGGGATTGATGATTAGAACTTTAGCCATATTCTTCTCCTTCGCTCTCCGTCTTCAATCTTCAGCCTTCAACCTTCAGCCTTCTTTTAGCTGACGGCCGACAGCTGATAGCTTCTCTGCTGTTCTTTAATGAACTGATCCAGCGCCATCCACTCGATGCCCTCGCCGATTAACGTGCCGCCTTCCGTACAGTTGTAGGCGGTCCAGCCCGACTGCTTCACCACATCCAGGAAACATTGCCGATACCAGTAGTAGGTCGGGTCGGTGTACCAGGTCTCGTTGAGGTACGGATTATGGATTTCGATATAGGCTTCGTTCAGCCGGTCTTCCGGATAGAACTTGATCAGCTCATGGTAATACTGGGTCTTGGACAGGGGCGTGCCGGGGGCATAGCCGAGATCCATCCCGACGAAAGCCACGGGTGATTTCTCCAGAATGGCGTTGGCGAAAATCCAGGCGGAGGCGCCGCCGTTGCCGCCAGTCACCATGCAGGGCATCCCGGTCAAATCGTACAGACGCCTCGTATGGCTGTCCGGCGCATCGTAATCGTCGCAAATCGGGTTCCACCAATAGAGCGGCATGCCGGCTTCCCGGCAGCGGGCCACCACATTCGGCGCGACACAGGTCGCCATGATGACCTTCATCTTGTGACCATGCTCGTTGACGAGACGGATCAATTCATCGTTGCGCTCACGCTCTTTGGTATTGAGAGCCGGATCCAGGTCCTGCCGGCGGAAATAATCGTCGTCCGCCCGGCTGGCCAGATCCGGATCCCCGAACCAGCGGATGATCCAGGTCGGGTGCGGGTCGACGCAGACGACGTAATCGGGAATCACCCCGTTCCGCAGACAATGGCCCATTGCCCCGTCTGCCACGACCAGGGTGCCGCGATAGTCGAGCTTCTTGATGGTCTGAATCGTCTCGCGCCGGTGCAGGCTCGGGCCCGCCGCCATGCTGATCGCCGACGTGCCCTTCTCAGGGCTGGTGGGAGGCAGGTCCAGAATCGTCTGTTTCATATAGGGCAGGTTCAGCTTCGCATGCTGGAAGCCGATCTCCGCCGTCTTCTGAAAGGTCGCTTGGGCGACCAGGTCTAAGGAGGCCCGGTCCAGACTACTTTTCATGGCCGGTCCCCTTGCTTGAGGCCGCCTTGTCCCCTGTCCAGAGCACATTCTTGCCCTTCATGACGAAGGCGATGCTGCCGCCCAGCTTGCCCATCGCGCGGCGCTCGAACTCGGACACCTGGGCCTGGTGCGCCCCTTCGGCCTTCTCGCGCTCGGTCGCATCGACCTGACCCGACGTTCCGTTCTCTGCTGTCTGTCCTGGCACGGTATAATTGCCGATCAACTTCGCCATGATTTAGGCCCTCACTTTCATTAGTTCGTTTGCCATTGCTTCTGCCGTGATAAAGTCCACCGGCTCATCGATATCCACCGACCGCTCCCGCGACATGATCACCATCCCGCTATTCGGTCCGGTAATGAGATTCTGCTCCATCAACACCGCTCGTCTGGTCGCCCAGACCGCGCCGTTCGGAATATAGAGTTTCGGCAACTTCTGGCTGATCCCTGCGTCGCCCTGCACCAATTTCCCCGTGAAGGGAGTCGCGCGGTCTCCATCCAACCGGTACATCCATTCCGGCCGCTCGTGAACTTCGCAGGCCGTCAACACGGTATCCAGCTCCGTCGCCAGCATCTTGGCGATGCAGGCATCGATGTCTTCGCTCGTGCAGAAGGGCGTGGTCGGCTGCATCGTCAACACGATCTTGACCTGATAGCCCCCCGCCTCGACGAACTGCACGGCATGCTGGGTCACCAGCTCGGACGCGACGTCCTCCGACAGATCGGTGGGCCGCATGAAGGGCACTTCCGCTCCATACTCAAGGGCGATCCGCGCGATGTCCGGATGGTCGGTCGAGACGATGACCCGGTCCAGCAGCCGGCTCTCCACCGCCGCTTCCACCATGTAGGAGATCAGCGGCCGTCCGGCCAACAGCTTGATATTCTTCAAGGGAATGCGCTTGGACCCGCCGCGCGCATGGATGACGCCGATCACTCCCTGGGACTTGCTAGACTGTAGTCTCATGGTTCTGCTCCTTCAGTTCCGGAATGGCCTCGACCACTTTTTCAAATGCGTGAATGATGTCGTCCATATCGGCTGTCGTGGCCGGCGGACGAACGACGAAGGTCCAGAGGGCCCTGTCGGCGCAGAGGTCTTCCGCCACGGGGCAGATACCTTTCGCGTAGGACACGGTGCCTTGATAGAGATGGCAGGTGAAGGGGC
Organism: Nitrospirota bacterium; assembly: GCA_026387615.1. GTDB lineage: Bacteria > Nitrospirota > Nitrospiria > Nitrospirales > Nitrospiraceae > Palsa-1315. The sequence continues at coordinate 1,397 of JAPLLI010000206.1, read as the reverse complement.
AGCCCTGTTTGCCGTAGGCCATGCGCTCTTGAAAGAGCGGATTGTGGTAGAGCGGCCTGGGATATCCGGACCCGGCAGGAATCCCCTCGGCCACAAGGGCCTGGATGAATTGTTGCCGGGGAATGCCGACCTGCTTCGCATCGTAGGTCATGCCGAACACGTGATAGACATGATGCATCTCTGCCGGTTCAACCGGATAGCGAAGGCCCGGGATGACCGGAAGCCTCTTGAGGAGATAGTTGGCCAGCAGCCGCCGGTGGTCGTTCAATCCGTCCAGCTTCTTCAATTGGACCAGCCCGATAGCGGCCTCGATCTCAGTCATCCGGTAGTTCCAGCCGATCGTCTGCGCTAGGTATTTACGGACTTCCCCTGCCACGACGGTCTCTCCATGGTTCCGCACCATGCGAGCCGATTCAGCCAGGTCCGGATCGTTGGTGATCAACATCCCGCCTTCGCCGGTCATCATGTTCTTGCTTTCCTGGAAGCTGAACACGGCGCAGTCCCCCATGGTGCCGAGCAGACGGCCCTTATACTTGGCGCCGGGCGCCTGCGCGCAATCCTCGATCACTTTCAGTTTGTGTTTGCGCGCGATGGCCATGATCTGATCCATCTCCGCCGGATGGCCGAGCAGATGCACGGGAATGACGGCTTTCGTGCGGGGCGTGATCGCCGCTTCGAAGGCGCGGGGATCCATACAAAACGTCACGGGATCCACGTCGGCGAACACGGGAATCGCATTGTGGTGCAAGACCGCGGTCGCGGTGGCCGTAAAGGTATAGGGCGGCACGATGACTTCATCGCCAGGGCCGGCTCCGCAGGCAGCGACGGCGGCATGAAGGCCGGAGGTCGCAGAGTTGAATGCCACGCCGAAGGTCATCCCATGGTAAGCCGCAAAGGCCTGTTCGAAAGCTTGGACCTTTTCGCCACCCAGAAATCCCTGCCGGCTGGCTGAGAAGCTGGAGAGGTGGCCGGAATCCATCACCTCCATGACCGCCTTCTTTTCCTCATCCCCGATGGTGGGATAGGGAGGAAAGGGGGTGCTACGAACTGGCTTCCCGCCCAGGAGCGCTAACTTGCTGGCTATGGCTGTGCTCTTCACTCTCGTATCCTCCCTTAGATTTGACAGGTCGATAATGATGCAATGAGCGGCAGCGCGACGCGGCTGTTGCCCTGCGCGACCGACTCGCACAGCGCGCAGGCGATATCCACCGCCGCAAGGCCATCCTGTCCGCTGCAGGCCGCCTGCTTTCCGCTGCCGATACAATCGATGACGTCGCGCATGGCGGTCACTAGACGGCTCACGTGAGGCTGTCCCTCTCGGCTGAACCGCCCCGTTTCGGTATCAGGCGCCAACTCGCGATAGCCGGACTAGCGTGGGCTCTCTGTGACTCGCGACA
>JAPLLI010000025.1 GCA_026387615.1 Nitrospirota bacterium | reverse complement strand
AGGTCGCCGGCCCCATCAGTGCGTCCTGAAAGTCGATCACCCCCAGCCTCGCACCATCCACCATCAAATTGCGGGAATGATAATCCCGGTGAACAAACACGCGCGGCGCCCCCGCCAACGATTCGGCGATCTTCTCGAAGGCGCCGCGGATGTCACGGCGATCCTCGTCATCCATCGGCGCCCCCCGCCTCGCCTCGATGCCATACTCCAGAAAATGCTCGAACTCCCACATGAGGAGCGGCACATCGAAGCTGCGATGAAAAGCGAGACAATTGGGATCGACCGGCGAGGTGGCCCGTACTTGCATCTGCACGAGCGCATCGACCGCCTGCGTATAGCGCGCTTCCAGCGCCGCCGCACTCGCCTCACGACAGGCGTCCGACAGAGTGAGGTCCCCGAAATCTTCGAGATAGAGCAGACCCGCCACCTGATCGTAGTGATAGAGGCTCGGCACGGAAACGCCGGCTTTCGATAAATGGGAGAGGATATTCAGGAACGGCAGCTCTGTGACTGGATGGGCCGCCCCGCTGACGGCTTCTTCCGATTGCTTGAAGGCCTCGGCTTCGGCCAGCTGCATGAGAATCACAGGGCGAACATCTGGCCCTGTCAACTCGATGCGAAAATACCGGCGATTGGACGCATCTCCGGCCAAGGGCGTGAGGGATTTGAATTGTCCCTGAAACGGAAGTTTGGCCTCGACCGTGGCAGCGACAAGAGAACGGTCCGGTAACGTCAGTGGTTGTTTCGGCACAACAGGATCAGTGGTAGCCATAGATGGCTGATTATACTGGCGAGATCGAAGGTTGTCACGAACAGGATGGGAAAGGGAGGAACGTAAGGGCGACTCCCGTGCTCTCGGAACGCGCACGATCAGAATGTGCTTGTTCAATGCGCGCAGTAAAGGGCGCCTCGGCCACTCCCCTAAAGAGAAGGTTAGACTCGAATGGGCGGGCTAGATGGTCTCCTGTGCTCGTGCAACGCGCGGTCGCGGACTCCCCTCGTTGGACACGCGCAGTGGGAGATCCTATAGCCAGCCCTCAAGGAAGAAGGCAGAAGACGAGTAATGAACGCATATCTACCGAAGGTCTGAAATGCAAAATCAAACAACGACCCCACTAATTATCATTTACATACTGAAACTATGCCGCAAGGTGACGAACATCTATGCCGTGTTGGCTAGCTACCCTCGCAAGATCGCCGTCCGCCGTGATTAGCCCATAACCATTGACTAGTGCGACTTCGGCAATGATCGCGTCTTGCATGTTATTGGGCTTTTCATGCAAGAAATCGAGCGACGTTTTAAGCGAGTTGATCCGTTTACCGTCATCACTATTCCATTTGCTCTCACCCCAGCCAGATCCGGGAATGTCCCAGGCGAATGATTCGGTTAGCGCATGCTCCGCTGTCACTTGATGGAATATTTGAACTAATAGCTCGCGGCGTAATGCATCAGGTGTTGCTTCCAGCTCGCGCAACTGCACGTTTGTCACGACATACTGATCGCAATTCGACAATGCAGATAGTTGCAACTTCCCATCGAGAATGCGATTGAACACATTTGTATCGAGCACATACTGCATAGAGGCCTAACCCTTGACAGGAGCGAACCTGCATCGTCGGCACACCGACATGGGTCCACCCGATGAAAATAATTGGGCATCAGGGCGAACAAAGAACCGCCAACCAGCCACAGAAGATTGCGGTCCGCAATGGCCCTAGCCATTTAAAATGGTATGGAGACTGAACCCTTAAATGACAAGGCGCTTTTCATAGCGCCACAGCTAACCGCCGCAGCCACATTTCAGTCAACTGCCCATAGTCGCCTTGATCAGCGGCATTCAGCGCAGCCAGATACGCGTGGCGAAACTCCGGTCCGGCAGGCACGATGTCCACTGGAGGAAGGCCGAGAAGATGAATTAAGGCCACGAGAAGTATGCGACCGACCCGCCCGTTGAAATCTCGAAACGGGTGGATAGACTGAAATCGCCCATCCGCGACTGCCAGCAATTCTGCGATCATACCAAGATCCGGCGCGCCGGATTGAACATGCCCCAGTCGCACGACGAGATCGTCACAGAACAGACGCATGTGAACCGGCACTTCATAGAATGGCGGAGGCTGATGCTGGCCGACCTGCACATTCTGATCACGGAAACGGCCTGCCCAATCCGGGAACAGAGCCCCGGCTAGCTCACGATGACGCAGGCAGAGCCATTCAGACGAGATGCTGATCGTAGATGGATCGGACTCAATAATGCGGCTAAGAATGCTCGTCAGAGATACGGCAAGCCGTTCAGCAACCTCGGTATAGAGCTTAGGCCCTTCCGCGGTGTCGAGATAGCGGGTCGAACCTACGCTGCCGGACGGGTGGTCTTCTGGTTGACCAGGAGTTCCTGAAGGCGGGCCATAGTCACCGGTTCGTTCTCGAATTTCATCGATTCCACCACCCAATCCAGTATCCGGCCCCGATACAACGCCTGCCTCGTCGCCAGGTCGGCATGCTGCTGGCGCCAGCGATGTAACTTGGCGTTGGCTTGCGTGAGATTCACCGGCTGAAGCGTGGCTTTCGTCATGGCTGTTATTCTCCTTCAGTTTCAGCAGAGATGCAACCGACGCCGCTTCGACAATCTTGATCTCCTCCTCCGTTAAGCCGTAGAGGTTATAGACCAGCTGGTCGATTTCCTGATCCGTCGAGGCGATCTGGCGTTGGAGACGTGTCTTCTCGGAAGATGTATTAGCCACCAAGAAACTTTGATGTACACCCAAGTTGCGCTCAACCAGCGAGACCATCAGGCCATGCCTCTCCTTATCGGCCTTCGAGGTGAAGTCGATGACTCGGATTGGCACCCGTTCCATGTATTGATAGATCAATCGGTAGCGATACTGCCCGGCACGAACTCCGAACGGGATGCTGAGATTACTGATGGCAAACCAGAATAGTCGGCTATTCAAAATGCCCAGCAAATACGGATCGTCCACGCCCAAACAGTACGCAGTATTGGCAAGATATCGACCGCTCCGATCCAAAAAGAAACGTGGAGCCTTGCAGATGTCGGGGAAGATAATTTTCGGGCCATCAAATATCGGGCAGTACGCCACCTCATCCTGAATCTCATACCAGGCATATCGCCCTGGCTTTCTCCCCACTTTATCGCCCGAAGATTTCTTGGGGGTCAGTTCAGCCTTCCATTTGCTTAAATGTTCCTGAATCGCCGGATAGCGACTGATATCGACACCCCGTCGAGCGAATATAAGCCATGTCCCAGAATCTTCAATAAAGTAACGCCGAACTTCCTCACCTCCGAGCAGCGGCTTAATTAACTCCTCACTCGCTTTATCTTTTCGAATAAGCGCTTTCCGTGTTTCCGAGTTAACTATGAACGCGTCATTAAGCCCGGACGTTACACCCCGAAAGAACTTGCCCCCAACGTATTCGCCGAGCGGCTTGCCGGCTTTCATCACTTTTTCAAAAACCGCTGCCTCTTCGTCTGATTTCAGTGACCAGGCATTTTCTGTGAGCCGCTTCTGCGGAATCGTGAAGCGATGGTCGATCGCGCTGTCGTCGAGGCTCGAAAAGTCCAACGAAGGAATGCGTGAGACTTCGACCCGTGGAGGCTGCTTCGTTTTCGCCAGGAGCGGAATACAGACATAGGTATCTTTGGCATGCTCGAACACGGCCAGCCCGCCGAAGTCCACGATGCGAAGCACGGCGGCCTGCCTTTTGAGCGTTCGGCGCAAGGCCTCCCCGTATGTCGTGCGGAGAAAGCTGCTCGACACGATAAAGCTGAAGCGCCCCTCCTCGCGGAGCAACAGGACGCTCTTCTCCATGAAGTAGGCAAACAGATCAGCTACCCCGTCGTAGGCTTCGTAGCGTTGAGCGAGATAGTTTTTGAACTCTGATAGGGATTCCTGCCGCACATAGGGCGGATTGCCGATGACGGCATCAAAACCGCCGGTCTTCATGATCTCTGGAAACTCGGCTTTCCAGTCGAACGGATTGACCCTCCGCATCGCCTCGTCGTTCGGTATGAGTTGGCCCGCGAAGTAGTCCGGGCCAATGAGGCTGTTGCCGCACTTAATGTTCTGCCCCAGGTCGGGCAATGCGCGTTCGTGGACGAAGGAGAGCTGCCGCTTAAGCGTCTCGTCGCTTTCGCCTTCCAACACTTTGAGCAAGAGGCTGAGCTTGGTGACTTCCACCGCCTGGCTGTCGATGTCCACACCGTGGATATTGTTCAGCAAAATGCGCTTCTTCTCTTGCGTGGTCAGCCGCCACTCGCCGCTGGCCGCTTGAAAGAGTTCCTTGCGGTGCTTCTCCGGGCCGTCTTTCACATACCAGTCGCGGTGGTAGGCCAGGAGGTAGCGATAGGCCCCGAGCAAAAACGATCCCGATCCGCAGGCCGGATCGAGCACGGTAAGCTTCGCAATCTGTTTGGGCGTTTTGCCGTCGCACAACACGCCGACCGTCTGCTTGACGATGTATTCGACGATATAGGCGGGCGTGTAATAGACGCCGCCGGCCTTCTTCACCTCAGGCTTTTCTTCGACCTTCGCCTGATGCCCTGCCGTGAGACGTATGACCTTGCCGAGGAACTGCTCATAGACCTGGCCGAGAATTTCCGTGGGCAGGACAGAAAATTCGTAGGGGCTCTGGGGATAGTAGAGCCGGCTCAGAATATCTTTGAGCGCCTTGTCGTCGATCTTCAGACTTGGCGTGAGATCGTCGGGCGACTCGGCGCGGTCTTTTTCCGTATGGAAATGAAAGAGGCCGGAGTTGTACCGGTCGTCGGCCTGTTCGTAGAGGTAGCGCAGCCGCCCGTAAATGTTCTGCCCGTTCAACAGCGCTTGCAGCTGGCCGTAGGGTTCGACGCCGCGATCTTCGCAAATGCGGAGAAAGATGAGCCGGTCGATGGTGCGTTGGACGGAAAAATTCAGCTCGTGGACGGACAACGCCGGGTTGCGGAGGGCGATATTTTTGGCGAGCGTGTCTCGCCAGGCTTCAATTTCCTTCAGAAACTCCGCATCGACAGTGGTTGTCCCACGCTTGCGATCAGTGACGGCATACTTGTCGAAGGAGCCTTTGAGCACCGCCTCCTTGGTAAAGATGGAGGCGATCTCGTCCCATCTAGCCAGGTAGTCTCGATAGGTGAGATAGAGAATGCGCCCGGTACTGGGTTTGTCGGTCGGGTTCGGACGTGTCCGGCAATCGTAGACGGCGAGCTCTTCAAAGTCCGTCAGAATCGAAAGCTGCAGCTTGGCCGACCAGGCATAGCGGCGGAGCTGATAGGCCGGGCTGATCTCGTCTTTGACGTTAACGGCGGGTTTCTTGGCTTCGAGGAAAAACTTGCGCGCGCCGCCGATGCGGAAACAATAGTCGGGGGCTTTGGTGTTGCCGCCGATCTTGATGGCATCTTCGTGGATGACGTCTTTGTAGGCCTCGGCGTGGCCCTGCTTATTGGCGACGTCCCACCCGAGCGCCTCGAAGAACGGATCGAGAAACTCCCGACGCACTTGGGTTTCGTTGTAGCCTTGACTCTTATAGGATTCGCGGTTCTGCTCGAAGCGGTCGACAAGAGTGGCAACGATAGGAGGAGCTTGACTCATAACCGACAGTCACTCTTCATTTTCACTTTCGATGCCGCCGAAGAATACCCCTTTCTCCGCAAGAAAGCACCCCACCTTTTGCGAGACCGTGAAGACTGGTCTTTATCGCCGATGCAGCATTCTTCTCAGCTTCGCCAGGTCTTCTTCGCCTCCGTCGAGTTTGTGCAACATCCGGTGGCAATTCGCACAGACTGTGACCAGATCATGAAGAGAGGATTCCACCGTGTCCGTCAGGCTGGCGAGGGGGACGGTGTGGTGCGCCTCCGCGAAGGACTTGCCAATATCCCCGTACACCTCACGAAAGGTGATTTCACAGACCTGACACCGATAGTTGTCCCGCCTGTGACATTGCGTGGCTAACGCGCGGCTCCGTTCACGGGCCAAATGCTGCTGCACCATTTGCCGGTTTTCAATATGGGCATAATCGTCTTCGTGAGCTTTCTCCTGCGAGCGCACTGTTGGCTGCTGGCTTTTGATGACCTGCTCGAAAAATCTGGTGGCGCGAGTCACAATGCCGAGCACCTGCTCCTCGTTCACTGGAAGGGCGGAATCATACATCCCGTAATAGGCATAGTCGTTCCCCTTCTCTTCATATTCCTCATAAATGGGACAGTCGTATTCGCGAGGATCCAACGGCTTCTTGAGCAGATGGTCCGACCGTGAGCCGGTCGCGAGCCGCATATCCTTCTCGCTCAACCGGCGCACAGGCCGAAGGAACTCCGGCAAGGCGGCCACTCGCTTCCGCAGCTTTTCGGCTTGTGTGGCATACAGGCCGTACCATATTCTCCGCTGGTCTTTTTCCCCGGCCCATTCGCAGTGCCAGATCTCTAATCTGGGCTCTCCCTGTCCCAACGACCCCAGCTCCACACGCCACCCATTAGTATAAGACGGTTTCAGCGGCAACGTGGTCCGGAGACGGATCAATCTGCCGAGCCGTCGCGAAAGCTCTTTCTGTAGTTCTTCGGCAACCAGCTTAAGTCGTTTCGTGTCTTCTGTATCGCGCATCACCGTTCCCCCTTTAGCAGGATGCTGAAACAGTCCGCCAGCGTCGTTCTCGGCTCATCGAAATCCTCAACGTACCCCTGAGGGTACGCCTCCGGTTTCGACAAGCCTGCGGCCTTGCTGGACGGCCTGTTTGAACATCCTGCATGGACATCTTTTTGCTATACCCCATAACAAACCATCTAAAGCCTTGCGTACCAACCTAGCGTTTGCCGGCCGAAACGGCCACAACTAAAACGTGAAACATTCCCGTCTCACCGTAAGATCGCCCTCACGCCGACGCATTCGTCTTCGTCATTCGACCGACGCCCACCGCGGCAAGCGCTGCGCCGACCGTATCAGCCAGCCAATCCTGCCAGCTCGCGTCGCGGAAAGGGACGAAGGCTTGATGCACTTCATCCGTGAGACCGTAGAATGAGGCCGTCACCATCGCCAACAGGACTGCATGCCGGGCGGCAGCGGGCCCCGTTGCCCAGCGCAACGCGCGATAGCAAAGGAACGACAAAATGCCATACTCCACCGCATGCAAGATCTTGTCGCTGACGTCTTGAAGCAAAAACGACGGCAGTTCTTCTTCCGGGTGCGACAACGACGACAACAAGAAAATCACTCCGGCATAGAACACCACCGGCAGCCAGTACCAGAGCGCCTGAACCGCCTCACGATGCCGAGCTGTGTCACGCATCGATTTCCTCTCGCTCCATTCCTGACCCTATGCCATACTTATAACTGACAGGTTGTGTGAAGACACGCAACGCAAAACGATGAACGCAGAACGCTGAAGTGAACGCCATCTCCTTGCTCCTCGTTCATCGCTCACCGTTCAACGCTTTCTGGCTGGCGGACTGTTTCCGCCTTCTGCTCATAGCGTGAGACCATGAAAACTGCTCACATCTGTTTTCTCTGGCACATGCACCAGCCCTATTACACGGACCCGGTCGCGGGCTCTGCCAGTATGCCCTGGGTGCGACTTCATGCGACCAAGGCCTACTACGACATGGCCTATGGGCTGGAACAGTTTCCCGAAATCAACGCCACGTTCAACTTCACGCCTTCGCTCCTGCGACAGCTGCAAGAAGTCGGATCGGGAACGGTGCGCGATCTCTTTCTGGAATATGCGCAACGGCCTGCGGCAGACCTCCGTCCGGAAGAGAAGGCATTTCTCATCCGGCATTTCTTCTCCGCCAATTGGGCCACGATGGTCCGACCCTACCCTCGCTATCATGAATTGCTCGTCAAACGCGGAGCGGACGTCTACGGTCGCGATTTGGATCGAATTGCACGGCAGTTCTCCACGCAGGACCTGCTGGACTTGCAGACCTGGCACAACCTCGCCTGGTTTGGCTATGGCCCCGTCAGCCGCTATCCGCGCCTGGCTGCGCTACGCGCAAAAGGCCGAGGCTTCACAGAAGAGGACAAGCAGGAAGTGCTGGCGCTCCAACTCACCGCCGTGCGGGAGATCATTCCGCTCTATCGACGCCTCATGGAGCGTGAACAAATCGAACTGACCACGACCCCCTTCTTTCATCCGATCCTGCCGCTCCTCATCGATACGGACTTCACCCGGCGAGCCCGGCCTGATCTTCCGCTCCCTGCGCGGTTCCATGCGCCGGAAGATGCGGAAACGCAGCTGCGCCGCGCGGTCGAATTTCATACGGCCACCTTCGGACGGCCCCCCGTGGGTCTCTGGCCATCGGAGGGCTCCGTCTGTCCTGAACTGATTCCGCTGTTACCGAAAGTCGGGCTCCGCTGGCTGGCGACCGACGAAGGCATCCTCGCCCGCTCGTTCGACGCAGCCCAGCAGCCGTGGCAACGCCAGCAAGATCTCTATCGCCCCTACCGGGTCGGAGCGGAGGACCAAGAGGTCACGATCCTCTTTCGCGATCGGGAAATTTCAGATGCCTTCGGGTTCGTCTATCACAAAACCACCCCTGAGATCGCAGCCGACGATGTCCTCCGTCGGCTGCGCCACATCATTCACGAGGCGCCGCAAGACCAGGTCACCATCACCATTGTGCTCGACGGGGAAAATCCCTGGGAGCACTACCACGAGGGAGGCGAACAGTTCCTCTCACTCCTCTACAAGGCCTGCTCGACCGGCGCGCTCGATGGCGACGCCGTTCGCACGACCACCGCGACGATCTCCGAAGCGCTCAAAGCCGCGCCAGCCACCCATCGAGTCAGCCACCTCCATTCTGGCTCCTGGATCAATCAGGACTATAAAATCTGGATCGGCCACCAGGAAGACAACCGCGGCTGGGACCTATTGAGCCACACACGATCCTGTCTCGCCGAAGTTTCCGCCACCCTCCCCCCGAAGCGCGCGCACGCCGCCTGGGACGAACTCTATGCCGCCGAAGGCAGCGATTGGTTCTGGTGGTATGGGGACGACTTCGATTGCGGCTATAACGACGAGTTCGATCGGCTCTTTCGAACCCACCTTCGAAACGTGTGGACGATTGCGGGGCTCACGCCCCCGGACCTCTTAAATCAACCGATCTGCCGTCCACGGGACATGCCGGAGGTAGACGAGGTCACCGCTCCTCTCGCCTTACTGACCCCCTCCATCGACGGACAGGTCACCGACTTTTTTGAATGGCGCGGAGCCGGCAGGATCACGACACAGCCGCCGCTTGGCGCGATGTGGAAGGCGGAAGGGGTGCTGACCGATATCCAGTTTGGCTGGAACCTCGAACAGTTGTATCTCCGGCTCGACCCGGACGAACAATCACAGCCACGGCAGGCAGGGCTGACCATCGAGCTACATCTCCACACGCCCGAACACCTCTACCGTCTGTCGTTTGCACTCGCCCCGTCAGGGCCGGATCAGTTCCTGCTCTCACGGAAGCTGCCAAGCGGACAATGGCAGGAGATCAGCCCTTCCTCCTCGATCTGCCGCCGAAACATTGTCGAACTGGCGGTGCCATTCAAAGACTTACAGCTCACAGCGGGACAGGAAATCCACATGACCATTCTAGTCCTGGAGCATACGTTGGAAGTCGCACGGTACCCGCACCACAAGCCCGCGACCTTCCTCGTGCCAGGTCCGGAGTTCGAGGCCAATCTATGGCGGGTGTAAGCAGCGCAACGCGCTGAATGATTAATTTTGAATGTTCCATAATGAATGACAAGAGGGGAGTTCCTGTATGCGCATGGCGATTCTTCCCGGTCAATTTAACATTTAACATTACACGTTCAACATTGTTCAGGAGCTACCATGCCTGATTTACGACGTGATCCGATTGTCGGCCGATGGGTCATTATTTCCACGGAGCGGAACGCTCGGCCTCACGACTTCATTCCCGTGCAAGCCGCCAGACCTTCGACTGCAGCCCTGTGCCCATTTTGCCCGGGGCAAGAGCGACTCACGCCAAAAGAAATCATGGCCTACCGACCGCAACCGGCTGAACCCAACAACCCGAGCTGGACCGTGCGGGTCGTGCCGAACAAGTTCCCCGCACTCCAGGTCGAGGGCGACCTCGACCGTGAAGGCCTCGGCCTCTACGACCGGATGAACGGGATTGGAGCCCATGAAGTCATCATCGAAACCCCCGACCACAGCGATAGCCTGGCCGACATGCCCACCAAGCGGATCGAGGATGTCCTGTGGGCCTATCGCGATCGCATGATCGACTTAAAAAAAGATTTGCGCTTTCGGTACATCCTGATTTTCAAGAATCACGGAGCGTCCGCCGGCGCCACATTGGAACACAGCCACTCACAACTCATCGCCCTGCCAATCATTCCCACCAGCGTCCAGGAAGAGATCGAGGGCTGCCGGACTCACTATGAGAAAAAAGAGCGCTGCATCTATTGCGACATTCTCCGGCAAGACCTTTCAGAAGGAGACCGGGTGGTGGCGGAGAATCCGGAATTCCTTTGCGTCACGCCCTTCGCGCCGCGCTTCCCCTTTGAAATGTGGATTCTCCCCAAACGCCATGCCGGCTACTTCGAGGAATGCCAGAAAACGCAATTTGAATTCCTGGCTCCCATCCTCTCGGAAGCCTTGCGCCGGATGAACAAGGTCCTGGCCAACCCCTCCTACAACTTCGTCCTGCACAGCTCTCCCCTTCACGAAAAGACCGGATATTTTTACCACTGGCATATCGAAATCATTCCGAAACTAGCCCAGGTGGCTGGCTTTGAATGGGGCACCGGTTTCCACATCAATCCTGTGGCGCCGGAGGAATCGGCGAAATTCCTAAGAGAAGCGCAAATCTAGACATGAGGCAAAAGGCGGAAGGCTGAAGGATATTCGTCTTGTTCGTAAGCCTCTTGCCTCGTGTCACTTGCCCAGCCTATGATGCGCTATGCAAATCCAGCTGAGCCACCCATCCAGAACCGTCGAAGTCAAAGGCCCCAAAAAGGTCAAAGATCTCTTGCGCGAATTGAATCTTGTGGTCGAAGCGCATCTCGTCATCAAAGGCGACGACCTCGTCACCGAAGACGAGATGCTCTATGAAGGCGATCAGATCGAAATCCGGCCTGTCATCTCCGGCGGCTCGCCACATTTCACGTCTCACGTTTCACCCTTCACGAGCCCCGAATGAATTGCACCAAATGTAAGACCAAGGCCGTCATTGGCCTCCCGCGCCATAATGCGGCCTTCTGCAAAGGCTGCTTCAACGGCTTCGTCCATGATCAGGTGGCGCGAGCCATCAAATCAGAATGGATGTTCGGGAAAGAGGCGAAAATTCTCGTGGCTGTGTCCGGCGGGAAAGACAGCCTGGCGCTCTGGGACATTCTGCTCAAGCTCGGCTACAAGGCCGATGCCCTCTACGTGAACCTCGGCATCGGGGCCTATTCCGAACAGTCGCATGCCAAGGTCACGAAGTTCACCGAATCGGTCGCCGCCTCACATGGCGCCACGCTGCACGTCCATACCGTCGAACAGGAGGCAGGCGCCGGGATCAAAGAACTGGCCCAGCTCATCCATCGCCCGACCTGCTCGACATGCGGAACCATCAAACGCTACCAATTCAATCGCGTCGCGATCGAACAACAGTACGACGTCATGGCCACCGGCCACAATCTCGACGACGAAGCGGCCAGGCTCCTGGGCAACGTGCTCCATTGGCAGGAAGAATATCTGGACAAGCAGGGTCCCTCGCTGCCAGCCTCGGTGGCAGGCTTCGCCAAGAAGGTGAAACCGCTCTATCGGCTCTCGGAACGAGAGCTCGCGGCCTATGCCGTCTTGAACCGGATCGACTACATCGTCGAGGAATGCCCCATGGCCAAGGGCTCCAAAATGATCCAGTACAAGGAAGTCTTGAATCGTCTGGAGACCGAGTCGCCCGGCACCAAACAAACCTTCTATTGGGGGTTCCTCGACAAGCAAAGCAAGAAACAACCGACGGCGACCACCATGGCGGAGAAAGACCGGGCCGTCCTCCATCCCTGCACCTCATGCAGCCAACCAACTACCGCCGAGGTCTGCTCCTACTGCAAAATGATGGCACGGGCCAAGACCGTCGCCCCACACTGACAGAATGCTGAAAAAGGCCGGCAGCGTCGTTCTCGCCTCGAAAGTATCCTCAACGTAGCCCTGAGGATACGCCTCGGTGCTTTCATCGGCTGCGGCCTTGCTGACGGCCTTTTTGAGCATCCTGTGCGTCCGACCAACTGCCCTCGCCTTACGAGCTATTGAGCTTCCGCATGACAGCATACTTCTGCCGCAGCCTGCCAATTTCGCCTCCCGCACTTGAAAAGCCCTGATCGACCTCGTAAGCTGCGGAAGAAGCAGTGATGCGTGATCGGTGAATAGTGACGAGCCAAATTGTTGGCGCACGAGCGTCGCACGGCCTCACCTATCGTACGCTCTTCCCATCACACATCACCCGTCACCCATTACGCTCGATCGACAACTATGGCTACTACACCACGCGATTACTATCAGGTTCTCGGGCTCCCCAAGTCTGCCTCGGCGGACGACATCAAAAAAGCCTATCGCCGCCTCGCTCGCCAGGTCCATCCCGATCTCCATAGCGGTGCCAAGAAATCGGAAATGGAGAAGAAGTTCAAGGAACTGAATGAAGCGCATGAAGTCCTGAGCGATCCGGCCAAACGCAAAAAATACGATCAACATGGCGCCAACTGGGAGCAGGCCGAAGCCTATGAGCAGGCGCGCCAGCAAGCCGGTGCGCGAGGGGGACAGGGCCAAGGTTCTTCCTTCGGAGGAGAAGGCTTTTCCGACATCTTCGAGAACTTGTTCAGTGGAAGAGGGCGAGGCGGCAATGGGCGTGGATTTGCCGTGCAGGGCGAAGATCTTGAAACGGAAGTGCAACTGACGCTAGCCGAAGTCTTCACCGGCGTCACGAAACGCCTGACCCTGCAAGAGCCGGTGCCCTGTTCCACCTGCCACGGAAGCGGAGCCCTGCGCGGGAGAACCTGTCCGACCTGCCAGGGGCACGGAGCGACATTACAGCCCAATACGATCGAAGTGCGAATCCCCGCCGGAGTTCAGGATGGCACGAGGGTGCGCGTGGCCGGCAAGGGACAGGCCGGCGCCAACGGTGGCAAACCAGGCGACCTGTACTTGCGCGTCACGATCCTTCAAGACAACGTCTTTCGGCGGCAGGGGAGCGACATTCATGTCTCCCTCCCCGTCTTCCCCTGGGAGGCAGCCTTGGGCGCCGATGTGATGGCCCCCACCCTGATGGAGCCGGTTCGCGTCAAAGTTCCGCCGGGAAGCCGGGCCGATGGCAAACTCAGGCTGAAGGGCAAGGGCCTTCCCGCTGCGGCTGGAGGCCACGGCGATCTCTTCCTGACGATCCAGATCGTCATGCCGCCCCTCTTGACCGACGAAGAACGCAAACTCTACGACCAGCTCAAGGCCCTTGAGCATCCGGACCCCCGAGCCGAGCTGCTGGCCCAGGCCAAACGCCGATCACACCCATGACACTCACTGAGTACGCTGTCTTAGCGTTCAGCTCTCTCTTTGTCATCGTCGACCCGATCGCCACAGTTCCGGCCTTCCTGGCCATGACCGCCCGCGATTCGATCAGCCAACGGCTGCGGATGGCGCGCACCGCCTGCCTGGTTGCAGCCGGCATCTTGACGGTCTTTGCCCTGATCGGCCAATGGCTCTTTACCCTCCTGGGCATCACACTTCCTGCCATCCAGGTAGCCGGAGCGCTTGTGCTCTTATTGGTCGCCCTCGATATGTTGCGGGCGCAACGGTCTCCGGTCCAGGAAACAGCGGCAGAAACGGCAGAGGGCGCCACCAAGGAGGACATCGCCATCACGCCATTGGCCATCCCGATGCTGGCAGGTCCCGCAGCCATTTCCACGGTGATTCTGCTGGAAGCGCAGGCTATCTCCTGGGCGCAACGAGGGGTCTTGCTGGCTTGCGTTGCGTTGGTCGGTCTGGCAAGCTATATGACCTTGGCGCTCGGGGCCACCGGCGCCAAATGGATCAGCCCGATTGCGGAAAAAATCATCACCAGGCTGATGGGGCTCTTACTGGCTGCTCTCGCCATACAATTCTTATTCAACGGGCTGAAGGGCGAGCATGGCTTACTGGGACCCTAGACATTCAAAACGTGACGCGTGTTCATCTCGGTTCAACCTAGGGAGGCATTCCATGAAACAGGGAACTCACACCATCGTGACGCTGGGCGTCGCATCCGTATTTGCACTGACGCTGGGGATCTCCGGGGTCTGGGCCAATGAACCAGGCTACGGCAAGGAAGGGCATGGCAGCATCGGGCATAGCGCGATGGGCGAGCATGGCGCCGGCATGATGCACAACAGCACCGGCCACCTCATCCGGCATCTCCTCAAGCACGAAAAAGAGATCGGGCTCACCGCAGAACAAGTGACGAAGCTCAAAGAGATGCAACTCAACATGGACAAGCTCCGCATCAAGAGCGAAGCCGAGATCCAGGTCACCGAACGTGAATTCAAGGCCCTGAACGACGATGCGACGTCCGACCTGGGCGCGATCGAAGCCAAGCTACAACAGAGCGGGGACCAGCAGGCCGCCTTGCGCCTGGCCTCCGTCAAGGCCCGCCGTGAGGTGCTGGCCCTCTTGACTCCGGAACAGCGCGCCAAGGAAAAGGCTGAACACGAAAAGATGATGCAGCAACACAAGGATACCGACAAGGGTCACAGCAGCCCCCATGGCGGCGCCATGAAGAGCAACCCGCATAAGTAAGGACGAGCCGCGCAACGATGAACGATGAATGCGGAACGAGGACGTGACAATCATGTCTTTACCCCTAGTTCATTGCTCACCGTTCAGCGTTTTTCGACTGGCGGACTTTTTCAACAGCCGCCAGGCAAACAACCGGGCCCAAACTATCCAGCTAGGAGGTGCACCATGAAAGCAGTGGGAATCATCACAGCAGGAGTCGTCGGATTACTCATCACACTGGGCTCCAGCGCCTGGGCCGATGACAAGGAAGCCAAGATCACGGACCTGGCCAAAGACGCCAAGGTCACCATCGATCAAGCCATCAAGACCGCGTCCGAGAAGGTGCCTGGGACGGTCGTCGAAGCGGAACTCGAAAAGAAACATGGCAAGACAGTCTGGGAGGTCGAGGTCCTCGGCGCGGACGGAAACGTCACGGAAGTCCATATCGACGCGGCCACCGGCACTGTGATCGACACGGAAGCGAAGAAGGACGAGAAGAAAAAAGAAGGCAAGAAAGGAAAGTAGTTACGCCATGGCGAAAGAGTTGAAACTGATAAGCCGCAATATGCTGGCCGGTCCCGATCGTGCGCCGGCCCGTGCCATGATGAAAGCCGTCGGATTCACCGATGAGGACCTGTCTCGTCCGATCATTGGTGTTGCCAACACCTGGATCGAGGTCATGCCCTGCAACTTCCACCTGCGCCGCTTGTCGGAGCGGGTGAAGGCCGGGATCAGAGCCGCAGGCGGCACTCCCGTCGAATACAACACAATCGCCGTGTCAGATGGCATTTCGATGGGCACCGAGGGAATGAAGGCCTCGTTGATCAGCCGGGAAGTGATTGCCGATTCGATCGAACTCGTAGCGCGCGGGCACTCGTTTGACGGCGTGGTGGCCCTCTCTGGCTGCGACAAGACGATTCCCGGTACGGTGATGGCTCTAGCTCGACTGAACCTACCGTCGGTCATGCTCTACGGCGGTTCGATCATGCCGGGCCATTTCCAGGGCCACGACGTGACCATTCAAGACGTCTTCGAAGCGGTCGGGAAACATGCGGCCGGCACCATGAACGATGCGGATCTCAAAGACCTCGAAGACCATGCTTGCCCAGGCCCCGGCGCCTGCGGCGGTCAATTCACGGCCAACACCATGGCCATCGCGTTTGAGTTCCTCGGCATCTCGATGATGGGACGGAACGGCGTGCCGGCCATGGATCAGAAAAAAGATGACGTGGCCTTCGAATGCGGCGTGATGGTCATGGATCTGCTGAAGCGAGACCTAAGACCCAAGCAAATCATCACGCGGAAGTCTCTGGAGAACGCGATCGCCGCGGTGGCCACCACCGGCGGCTCGACGAATGCCGTCCTGCATCTGCTCGCGATCGCACGCGAAGCCGGTATCAAGCTGAGCATCGACGACTTCGACAAGATCAACCGGAAGGTGCCGTTGCTCGCCGACCTCAAGCCAGGCGGCAGATTTACCGCGTCGGATCTCTATGCGGCGGGAGGCACCACCTTGGTCGCCAAGCGGCTGCTCGATGCCGGACTCTTGCATGCCAACCAGCCGACCGTCACAGGCAGAACGATTGGCGAAGAGGCCAAGGAGGCCAAGGAAACCCCAGGGCAGCAAGTGCTCAGGCCCCTGTCGAACCCGATCAAGAAAACCGGCGGGCTGGTCATCTTAAAGGGAAATCTGGCCCCCGAGGGTTGTGTCGTAAAGGTGGCAGGCCACTCGATCATGACCTTCCGCGGCCCGGCGAAGGTCTACAACCGGGAAGAGGATGCCTTTGCCGCAGTCCAGTCCCGCAAAATCAAAGCAGGCGATGTGGTGGTGATTCGCTACGAAGGCCCCTCTGGAGGCCCTGGCATGAGAGAGATGCTGGGCGTCACGGCTGCCATTGTCGGGGCAGGCCTGGGCGACTCAGTTGCGCTGCTCACAGACGGCCGCTTCTCCGGCGCCACCCATGGGTTGATGGCAGGCCATGTTGCACCGGAAGCCATCAAGGGAGGCCCGATCGGCGCCGTGAAAAATGGCGACATGATCGTCTTCGATATCGCCAAACGAACGCTGACCGTCGAACTCTCGCAGAAAGAGATCAACGCCAGACTGAAGAAGGTCAAACAGCCCAAGCCCCGCTACACCTCCGGCGTGATGGGCAAGTATGCCAGGCACGTCTCCTCTGCCTCGGAAGGGGCCATTACGACCTAGTCGGATGCTAGAAGAAACGTACCTACTCAGGCCGATAGGCTGAAGGCTTTTAGTCTTCAGCCTAAACGCCTGGGTAGGCATCTCGATTCTATCGCCCCTTCATCCGTCCCCGCATCTCCGACATCATGCTGTCGAGATCCGCTTCCGCCTTCGCTCGATCGCTGATCAACTCATCCAGATTGTAGGGGCGAACCGGGGCAGGCTGAACCACCTCCGGTTTGATCGTGGGCTTGGGCGAAAGATCCGCTTGAGGAGGCGAGACTGGCTTGGGTTGAGGCTGCGGCGGCTGAGCCTGTGGCTGATCGGCCGCAGGCTGCGTTTGTCCGGCCGGCTGCGTCCCTCGCAAAGCCACGCCTTGTTCCTTTAACCACTTTGTGGCGACGTTCGACTTGAGTGAAAAACTAATACTCGTGATCGGAAGACCATCCGGGGCCACGCGAGCAATCGCCGTGTTGACCCCGACCATATGGCCCTCACCGTCGAGCAAGGGGCCGCCGGAGTTGCCGCGATTGAGCCCTGTCTCCGTTTGAAAGACATGCTTGCCACGAACGCCGTTAAAATTATCCACCTCGGCACTGATCACGCCGGTCGTGAGGGTCCACAGGCCACCCTGTTCAGGATGGCCGATGGCGACGACGTGGTCCCCGATCCTCGCCAGCCCTGACTCGCTCAGATCGACCACAGGCAGCCGCTCCGTGACGCCTTCCAGCTTCAACAGAGCCAAGTCTAGCGGCTGCGAATAGGCCAGGACCCTGGCGCGGACCATACGGGCAAGATCGCTCTTCGACTCTCCCGTTACCCGGGCCGGTTTAAGAAAGACGGATAGACGGGCATAGGGCTTCCCGGTCTGTTCTTCGATCACCACATGGGCATTCGTCAGGACCAGGCCGTCAGACTGAATGATCGAACCGGTTCCGCCGCTTCCCTTCCCTCCACCATCCGCATAACCCATCACCATGACGACGCCAGGAGCCACCTGTTCGTAAATCTCGCGAGGCGATAAATCTTTGCCGAAGGCGACCGTGTTCCCAGACACAACCAACGCGAACAGAGCCATCCACGCGATCGATTTCATCATGATCTCCTTCTTCTGGCGGAATAGCCGAGCAGGACTAGCGGGACAGGGCGAGACGGACCGAGGTTCGAGGTTTTGGGAACTGCGAACCATGAACTTCGAACTTTCTGATTGCGCATATCTCGCGCATGCGTTTTTCTGGATTCTGCTAACCGCGCTGATAGAACTCCGCGATCATCTCCACCACGTAGGTCTGCTGCGCCTCCGTCAATTCGGCATAGATCGGAATGGACATGACCTCTTCGGCCGCCTGCTCCGACAGAGGAAATGACCCCTTCTGATGGCCTAACTCGCGATAGCAGTTTTGAAGATGCATCGGGAGCGGATAGTAGACTTCCGTGCCGACCCCCTTCTCTTTGAGGAAAGTGCGCAACTCGTCGCGCTTGGGCGCCCGGACCGTGAACTGGTTATAGACATGGAAATTCCCCGCCACCGTATGCGGCAGGGTGACGTGATCCGCCTGTTTCGTCTGGGCAAACAACTGCCGGTACCGTTCGGCGTTCTTGCGCCGCCCCTCGGTCCACTGGTCGAGATACTTCAGTTTGATCGTGAGCACCGCAGCCTGGAGCGCGTCCAGCCGGCTATTGATCCCCACCGCTTCATGAAGGTAGCGAACCTGGCTTCCATGCACACGAAGCATGGCCATAGAATCAGCCAAGGCTTTGTCATCGGTCGTGATAAGCCCCACATCGCCAAATCCGCCTAAATTCTTCGTGGGAAAAAAACTAAAGCAGCCTGTGTCTCCGAGGACCCCGGCGCGTTTCCCCTGCTGACCGGATCCGATGGCCTGGCAGGCATCCTCGATGACGTAGATATTTTTCCGCTTGGCGATTTCGTTGATCGCCGCCATGTCTGCACATTGCCCGAAGAGGTGCACGGGCATAATGGCTTTCGTGCGGGGCGTGATCGCTCGCTCAATCAGCTGGGGATCGATATTGAAGGTGTCGGGCTGAATATCCACGAACACCGGCTTCGCGCCCAATCGGGAAATCGCGCCGGCCGTGGCAAAAAACGTGAACGGGACTGTGACGACCTCATCGCCGGCCTTCACCCCCATGGCCATGAGGGACAATAATAAGGCATCGCTCCCGGAGGCGCAGCCGATCGCATAGCGAGACCCGATGTAGGTGGCCATGGATTCCTCGAAGGCCGCCACTCGTGGCCCCAGAATAAATCCCTGCTCGTCGCAGACCGTCTGGAGCTCCGCCATGATTTCCGCACGGATGGGCTGGAACTGAGCTTTCAAATCGAGCAGCGGCACATTCATCGAAACAACTCCTCTCGGATGCTGAAAAAGTCTGCCAGCGCAAAAACCATGAAGCGTCGTTCGTGTTCTGATCCTGACGTTTCACGCTTCACGAACGACGAGCGACGAGACACAACAAGCTGTCGCGCCACTCCCTTCAATACCTTGCTGCTGGAGAGAATGCAAGCAGAGAATCGGCGCAGTGGACCGGCAAGCTTAGCGGAAATCCCGCCGATGGAAAATCAGGCTGGCGAGGAAGAGGAGAAATGCCGTGTAAGCCCCTCCGTAGGCGACGATCAGCAACAAGTCTGACCCGCTGACCTCCAGATGATGCACGACATGCCCCTTCAAGTTGAACCGTTCGAGGTTGGGCAACAGATAATAGAGCCCGTTTAGCAGCCCACGGCTGAGATCGTCCATCTTCGCCCCAGCCGTTTTCAGGTCGGCCGTCAGGTGCCCGATCACATAGAGCGCCAGCGTAAAGATGGCGCTCAGGGTGGCACTGGTAAAGGTGGAAAACAGGAGGGCGGCCGCCATGATCACCATAAACTCGACGAAAATCAGCGCCAGCGCCTTAAAGAGCAGTCCCTCGATGGGAACCGCCTGGGCAGAGAGCACCACCAACAGCCCCAGCGCCATGACCACCGTGTTGACGAACAGGGTAATCGTGAGCCCCAGATACTTGCCGAGCAGAAATTGATAGCGTGCCACCGGCTTGGAGACAATCGTGTAGATGGTTTTCTTCTCGATCTCCTTGCTCACCAGCCCGATCCCGACAAAAATGGCGATCAATATCCCGAAGAAGTTAATACTCCCCAGTCCGAGATCCAGAATGAGGCGGTGGAATTCTCCCAGGGTTAAGCGAGACAGGATCACGGAACTGCCGATCATGAGCAGGGCAAAGACCAGCAGATTGTAGAGGAGCTTGTCCCGCAGATTTTCCCGGAAGGTATTGAGGGCGATCGAGAGAATTTTCATGGTAATTACTCAGGTGTTCAGACTGAAGGCTGCGGGCACAGGCTGAAGGGCTTGGAGTTTCGAACTCCGGCCTTCAGCCTATCGTCCTGAGCAGTGACATCTTCAGTCTAAAAGTCTTCAGCCTATCTGCCTAACTCGTCACCTTTCCGTTGAACTCCGATGACCTTCGACCTCCCGGATGAAGAGGTCCTCCAGAGAGCCCTTCTGAGGATTGAGCGACACCAGACAGGCCTTGGCCGCGCGGACAATCTCCAGCGCCGCCCCCACTTGTTGCTGGCTCTTCAGCACGATCAAGATCCGATCCCCCTGCACCACCACCTTATCGGCCAGCGGACGCAAGTGGGCCAACCCCTCTTGAGTCAGACGATCCACGACCAGCTCCACTGGATGACTCGCCCCTTCATCCAGTAAGTCGGTCACCCGACCACAGGCGACCAGCCGCCCCTTCAAAATCATCGCCACCCGGTCGCACAAGACTTCGGCATCATGCAGGATGTGGGAGCTGAACAGGACCGTCTTCCCGGACTCTTTGAGCCGCAGGATCAGATCGCGCACTTCTTTCCGCCCGATCGGGTCCAGCCCTGACATGGGTTCGTCCAGCACCACCAGCTCTGGATCATTAATCAACGCCTGGGCGATCCCCACCCGCTGCAACATGCCTTTCGAGAACTTCCTGAGCTGGAGATCCTTCGCAGGGGTCATGCCGACCAGCTCCAAGAGTTCATCGATCCGCTTGTCCAAAGCCGCGCCCCACAAGCCAAACAAATGACCGTAGAACCGAAGAAACTCCCGGCTCGTGAGATAGTCGTAAAAGTAGGGAGACTCGGGAAGGAATCCCAGCCTGGCCTTGCTCTGCGGATCGCCCAAGTCTTTGCCGAACAGCCAGGCCTGCCCGCTCGTCGGATAGATGAGCCCCATCAACATCTTCAAGGTAGTGGTTTTCCCCGCGCCGTTCGGGCCGAGAAAGCCGAACACTTCCCCACGCCGGACGTCAAGGTTGAGGCCCTCCACGACGGTCACCCGCTTGCCCCAAAACCCCACGCGAAAGATCTTGGAGAGTTGATCGGTCTGGACCACGAGATCGGGACTAGGCGTCATGGCTCACTCCCAGGTCCTAGGAAAACTATAGGAAGGCTGTACTTTAGGAAAGCTGTAGCTTGGCTGTTTCCGTTTGAAAAACGTGCGGAGCCGCTTCGGGTGAGTCGAACTGGACAGGGCGCCAGTCTTACGATCCAATAGATACATACCCCCGAACGGTTCCTGTGGCACCATCGAAAGCACTCCCGCCGTCACGAGATCAGTGATGGTCCCTGGCAGAGCCCGATGTTGCACCTGATAGGCGGCCACGGCACTCTCCAGTAGGCGAAGATCCCGTTCGATGATCACTTCTTTCATCCGGTTCGCCAAGAATTCTTGCATCTCAGGATCCTGCGTTTCCCGCAGACGGGCTTCCAGAAACACCAAGGCCGTCTCCGGACTCCCTGCCTCAGCCGCCATGCGAGTGGCCAGACCAGGGAGATAGGCTGGCCGGTCCGGCAAGCTGGCCGCCTGCATAATGTACTGAGCCCCCTTGGCCGGATCGCCGAGCAGAAAATAATAGTTGTACCCCAACAGAAAAGGGATATTCCAGACAGTAGGATTTGCCTTGGCGCCCTTCTCAAGCAGCTGATTACTCAAGTCCGGGCGGTTGGCCAACTCGCCGAGAATATTCCCCCCGATATAGTAGGCATAGGCATAGTGAGGATCGAGCGTCGTGATCACGTCCAAGGCGTGATACATCCAGGCATATTCATCTTCGCTGTTTTGTTTGTTCCCGACAACCTGCACGAACCTGAGCCAGAGGAGATCCGCCCCTACATGGTGATAGCCGAGCAGGGCCGGCTTGAGATATTCGCCCCTGGGCAGATTCGCGAGATCTTGAATCTGAACGATCACTCGGTCGTGACGCTGATCCAGCTCATTTTGGAGCAGAAACACTATTCCGAGGACCAAACAGGTCGTGACGCCGTTGAATAGAGGCTTCAGCCAGTTGAGCCGTTGATCGTAGCAAGCGTGAACCAGGCACTCAGGATTCATAGAAAAAAGGCATGACGCAAAAATGAAAGTATCGCCGGCCACATGAGTGGCCGGCGATAGTAAGCGAATCAGACGGAACTAGTAGATCCCGATCGTACAATCCTGGGATCCTTGATCGCTACTCGACCCCCAGATTGAGATGCCAGCATCGCCATCTAAATTTGACGTAGCAGAGGCACGAAATCCTGTATCACCAGCCAATGCAGTCCCGGAAGCCAATGCTGCAGGATTTGCACAGGCAGCAATGGGAGCAGTAGCAGTCGAGCCTCCAACTGCATACCGATAGGTAGTATTACCCGACGCGACAAATCCGATGTCAGTGAACACCCCGTTGAATACCGCTGTGCCACCAGCCGGAGCTACACAAAATGCAGTGCCTGCAGCCAGAACTGTGGCAGGATACGTACCGCCAGGAGCAGTATCAGGCCAGGCGACAGGGATAACCTTGGTACCTGCAACTTGCGCTGCGACGCCACTCGCTGGCGATGGGATTCCGAGATAGCAGCTTCGTTCCGCATTAAAAGCGATCATTGACGTCTTAATCGCGTTCAAATTCACCTTGGCTTCCGACTGCCGAGACTTCAACTGATAGGTCAGGAAGTTCGGGATGGCGATGGCCGCCAAGATACCGATGATCGCCACGACGATCATCAACTCGATCAGGGTAAAACCCTTTTGCCCCTTCAACTGTTTACACATCGTACCGCCTCCTTGTTGAGAGTTCACTGACGCCCCTTCACACCTTGCTTCTTGTTCTCTTGTTCTATCGACCCGCTCGTCCGACTGCTGTCACCAGGAGCATAAGCAGGTTCGATGCCAACCGCCCCAGCATACATAAATGATCATATTCCCCTTACATGTGAAACAGTTACGAATCTGACCCTGCCTAGAAACAAACCAACGCCAGGTGGCAGATGCCAGCATTTGCGCTGATCTGCCAATATTTGTCACCATCTGGACGGAACCCTGGCCTACGCCAAGGCCTCTGGATGACCCTACTGGAATGTAACGATAAGAGCAGAAAAGATGGGAAGGCGCAGGAGCCTGACTATTGGTCACTAGGGATTGGGGGAAGAACTTTGTACCTTCTCGGATACACGCCGCTTGGCCTGTTGGATACGTTCTTCCTTGGCCGGGTCTCCCATCCCCAGGTCGCGGAATCGCTCCATCAGCTTGATATTGGAGGGATCGAGTTCCAGCGCATGGAGCCAGGCCTCGCGGGCCTCTAAAAGATTGCGCTGCTTGGCGTAAATATCACCCAGATGCTCATAGAGCACGGCGTCCTCGCCTGCGAGGGCCAGCGCCCGCTTCATCTCGGTCAGGGCCTCACCCAATAAGCCTGCCTTAAACAGGGCCCAGGCAAGGCTATCGACATAGTACCCATTGTCCGGTTTAAGCGCGACCGCCTGTTTGGTCAGGGAGAGGGCCTGTTCGAGCTTCACCCCCCGCTCTGCATAACTATAGCCCAGATAGTTGAGCGCATCGGCATGGTGGGGATCCAGCTTGATCGCGGTTTCCATGGCACGCACGACGTCATCGAATCGATTAAGTTTGTCGTAGACCGTGCCCAGATTGAAATGCAGATCAGCGCTCTTGGGGTTCTGGCTGAGGCCTTCCTCCAAGATTCTGGCAGCCTCGTCGAACTGATCCTGCTGCAGATAGGTCAAGCCCAGCACGATATGGGCTTCCGGCTGTTTCGGATTGATCGTGATGGCCTTGGTCAGATGGTGAATGGCCTCGGGAAGCTGCTTCAACCGATAAAGCAGTACGCCGAGATGCAGATGCCCTTCGAAATAGGAGGGCTCAAGCTGTACATTGAACGTGTAGGTCTCGAGGGCTTTCTTCGTATTCTTGGATTCCTCGTAGAGAAACCCCAAATAATCTCTGATTTTGAGCTCCGTCGGACGAGCCTTGAGAATCTGGTTCAATTGATCGATGGCCTTGGGATAGTCCTTCTCTTCCCCATATAACAGCGCCAGCCTCAGCTGGGCATCGAGGTCCGACGGGTCCTCCGCCAGCAAGTCGCCTAACTCTTTCCTGGCGGTCTGATAGTCTTTCGCCGCCACAGAAAGCCGCACCAACTGATGCCGGATATCCCGGTTCTTCGGGTTCACGCCCTGGAGATATTTTCGCAACACGGCGACGGCTCGACCCTGATCTTGCAACGATTCATAGATCGAGGCGAGCGCAAGATAGGCCGGCTCAAACGAAACATTAGCGGCAATCGCCCGCTCTAAACTCAGTGCCGCCTCTTCCCCTTTTCCTGCATCGAGCAACATGCGCCCCAGGTGATAATAACCGACGGCCGAATCGGGAGCCACCCCCAGACCGGCTCGAATGGCCTGTTCCGCCTCGGGCTGCCGCTTCAGATTCAGAAGCAACAGGCCCTTGGTGAAATAGGGGTCGCCGGACGCCGGATCGAGCGCAATGGCCCGATCCAACAATTGCACCGCACGGTCCGCCTGCCCCGCGCTGGCTAAAATGCCGGCCATCTGCGTAAGCAAGGGGCCATCCTGGCCTGTGCCATCGGTTGCCTCAGTCGCATAACGAATGGCCTGCGGCGCATCGCCCAACGAAAAGTAAATACCGGCCAGCCTCGCGCGCACAACATGAGAGGTTGGGTCCGTCTTCAGCGCGGCCTGATATTCCTTAATCGCACGATCCATATCCTGTGCGAGTTCTGCCTGGTAGCCGAGCATGAAATGATAGGAGGCTGCCGCATCGGGAGAGCGAATCGCCGGCGTGGCCTTCGTCGAACCGGCAGAGGCCGAAGTCTTTGCTGGCACCTGCGACGCACCGACGCAGGCCGTGAGCGTCAAGGGAATCAACGCGCACAACAGGCCCTTGAGCGCCTCAACCCCTAAGCTGTTCGCCGCCAGGCCCGACATGGCTTGCATTCTGAACAATGGCACGATCCTCTCGGTGGGTTCAGAGTCACAGCTTAGACGCTTAGCCTTCGGTCTTCAGCCTTCAACCTTCGGTCTATCGACCTGGGGCCTCGATCTATCTACCCGATCTGAACGGTAGGGTCAAACGACTTCGCGATTGTCGAGGCTCTCGAACTTCGCAAAACGGTCGTGGAAGAAGAGTTCTTTTCGCCCGATCGGGCCGTTACGATGCTTACTGATGAGAATGTCGGCAATGCCCTTCCGTTCGGAGTTCTGGTCATAGACCTCCTCACGGTAAATGAACATGACGACGTCGGCATCCTGCTC
>JAPLLI010000217.1 GCA_026387615.1 Nitrospirota bacterium | reverse complement strand
ACGCGGGCATCGAACTGGCCCACCACATAGAGCAAACCTGTTCGCGTGAGATAGAGATTCCGTCGGCTCGCATAGCCCGTATTGGGGAACAGGTCCTCTTCGATGGAGCAGCCGCCAGGCCCGGCGAGCGCGAGATGCAGGTCGTGCCGAGACAGAAACGGATTGGTGGCGAGCCTGGTGATCGTCAACCGCACCTGGTCTGCCGGGAACTCGACAGAAGCCGGCACCGGCACATCGCTGTTGCAGGCCATCAGAAGAAGCAGGAGGAGACTCGCCAGCCCCCGCGCGGGAGAGGCCCAGGTCACTTCGCAGCCGGAGTCTTTGGCGCAGCGCCGATCGCGTCCAGCCCTGCCTGAGCACAGGCGTCATCCAGGTGTGCGCCGGGCGCCCCACCGACGCCAATTCCTCCAACCACCTCACCGCCGATCTCAATCGGCAATCCGCCTCCCAGGATCAGCACCTGATCGTTCATCTCGCGAAGCGCTTGCAGGGTCGGCACCTTGTTGATCAGCTCAGCCAGCTCGGTGGTCGCACGGCGGAGACTGGCAGCGGTATAGGCCTTCTTCCTGCTGCTATCGACCGTATGAGGCCCGGCCCCATCGGCTCTGGCCATGGCCCGAAGGACGCCAGCTCGATCCACGACCGACACGCTGACCCTGTAGCCGTCTTTTTTGCAGGCATCCAACGATGCCTGGATCGCCTTACCTGCCAGCCCCATCGGCAGGACCGACTCTTTCAGGAATTCCTCAGAGGCAAACGCCAGATAGGGCATCGCCAGCACGAAGACGGTCGCAATCATGAACCGATGGGCCGTAGTCGCAACAGGCCGATATGGCACGTGTAAGCAGGCCATGGATCTGTCTCCTGGTTATGAGGGGAAGAAGTACGGCACGAAGCCTACGAAGGTGCGAGAGGCCTGTCAAGAGGGGCGGCTGAGGGACGGGACGTGAGGGGGAGGAGCACGAACTCCTCAGCTCCAGACGACGCCCTCTTGATTGAGGAGGTAATCGATCACTTCGATGCTATTGCGCACCTGCATCTGCGCTTTTTCGGACATGGGCAAGACCGCACCGACCAACTTGCCCGATTCAACATTGTCCAGCGACGGGAGCCCTTGGATTCCATGCTTTTCAAGTTCTTGCCGGTAGCTTGCCACAGTCAGTCTCCTGTTTTTATCTGAGCGAGAAAACCCGCAATGGATACTCCAAGCCCGTAACATCCAGCAACACACAACCTGTATGAAGCATAGCATATGGAAAACCCACCCCCTGGCGGACCTCTATCCAATTGATTCTATGTGATTTTCTATCTATCGACTGGCAGGAGCAAGGGCGCCAAGATAAGGAAAATCACCTACCTTGAGCAGCGGCGTATCACGACGCAGGCGAAAATCGTCATGCACCTGGTCAATAAAGTGCGGGTCACCCGTCACATCTGACTGGGCCTTCAAGTCCGGCGCCAACTGATTCGGATTACCTGCGCGGAGATAGTCGCCGTCCGTATTGTAGAACGCATTAAACGACGTGCGGGTCTGGCTGGAGGGGGCGATCAGAAAACCCACGCGATTCAGCCCGACCACGTTGCCGGAGACCTCGCTCTGGGACTGCCCGAGAAACGCCGCCCCGCCGCCATTCTTGACCAGGGTATTACTCACGATCACGGCACGGGCATGGCCGCTGACCACCACCGCATCAAAGAGGCTCCGCATAATCACATTCCGCTCCAGCCGCACATGGGACTTGCCGGCAATCGAGACGCCATGGTCGTTATCGTGGATCAGGTTCCCGACCATGACGGCCTCTGAATCGGCAAACTGCACGCCGGTCGTTTCACTCCCGCCGATCACACAATCTTCGATCCGCACATCCTGAACCTGCTGGCTGAACAGCATCCCGTTGATAACCAGCCGACGAAGGACCAGCCCCTGTCCATTGAATAGACCGACCGCATGGCCGCCATGATCATTGATCGTCATATCGCTGATTTCGATATCCGTCGCCCCATAGGGCCACTTGCCCACGTGGAGGGCGCCCACTACGATATCGCGCCCCAGAATCGTCACCTGATTGACGCCGGCCCCGACGAACTTGATCTTCTCTTTGCTGTGAATGGTCACATCTTGCTGATATTGGCCTGCCTTCACGAAGACCGTGTCGCCCTTCCTGGCTGCGTCCACCGCTTCTTGAAGCGACCGGAAGTCCCCTGTCCCGTCGAGCGACACCACGAGGGTCCTGGGCCCCATGATGGGCCCCTCGTCGGCCCACACGAAGCAGGCGCCCAACAACCCCATCGACGCCATGAGACCTAGAGCCATAATCTGTTTGATCATGCGAGCACTCATACAGCCCTCCCCCGCCGGATGTCAATCGGGGTTTGTTGTGAGAGGGTCACTCGCGTGCTATGCTCCGCCCCCATGATCGTGGTTGGTCTCACAGGTGGCGTCGCCACCGGCAAAAGCACCGTCGCCAAGATGTTCCAACAATGCGGCGCCACCGTGATCGATGCCGATCTGCTGGCGCGGCAGGTCGTCGAACCGGGCAAACCAGCCTGGCGAGCCATCGTCAACACGTTCGGCAAGACCGTCCTCAATCCTGACCGCAGCCTCAATCGCCAAGCGCTCGGCACCATCGTTTTTCGCCATCCTGCGAAACGGCTGGCGCTGGAAGCCATCATTCACCCCCGTGTCGCGCGCGAACAAGCCAGACTGACGAAACAGGCCGCACGAACAGATCCTCAGGCCGTGGTGATTTACGATGTGCCCTTGCTTTTCGAAGCCGGCATCGACAAACGCGTCGACCAGACCATCGTCGTCACCGCAGACCGAACGACCCAGGTTTCCCGTCTCAAGAAACGAAACGGCCTCTCCCGCGCCGACGCCCTGCGGCGCATCAACAGCCAGATGCCCTTGGCCCAAAAGATCCCGCAAGCAGACCATGTGTTGAACGGAACCCTCCCCCGTCCGACGCTTCGCAAGCAAGTCGGCCAGTTGTTCAAGCGCCTGCGCCTCCTCGCCTAACCCGCAGTGCATTCCCTCCGCCCCCTGTGTTAAGTTTTCGCCCATGCGCAACGTCATCATCATCGGCTCGGGACCGGCAGGGCTCACCGCCGCAATCTATGCAGCGCGGGCGAATCTCTCCCCCCTGCTCATCGAAGGCTGGCAATCGGGCGGACAACTGACCACCACGACCGAGGTCGAGAACTACCCCGGCTTTGCCACGGGCATCATGGGCCCGGAGCTGATGAAAGAGATGCGGGCGCAGGCGGAACGATTCGGGACGGAATTTTTGACCGGCGAAGTCACAGAGGTCACGCTCGCGCGAAGGCCCTTCACCCTCACGATCGACGGCGAACAAACCATCCAGACCAAGACCCTTATCATTGCGACCGGCGCCTCGGCTATTCAGATCGGGTTGAAGAACGAGGCCGGCCTCACGGGGCATGGGGTCTCCACCTGCGCCACCTGCGACGGATTCTTCTTCAAGGGCAAAGAGCTGATCGTCGTCGGTGGCGGCGATAGTGCGATGGAGGAAGCCACCTTCCTCACCAAGTTCGCCAGCAAGGTCACAATCATCCACCGCCGCGATAAGCTCCGCGCATCGAAAATCTTGCAGAATCGCGCGATGAAGAACGAAAAGATTGCCTTTCTCTGGAACTCCGCCGTCGAAGACATTCTGGGGAATGACCTGGTGACAGGCGTGAGCGTGAAAAATCTCGTAACCGGTAAGGTCTCAACGGTGCCTTGCTCCGGCGTCTTCGTCGCGATCGGGCACCGCCCCAACACCGCGCTCTTTGCCGGACAGATCTCCATGGATGAGAAAGGCTACATTCGGACGGAGAAGGGAACCACGACCAGTGTTCCCGGTGTGTTTGCCGCTGGCGACGTCCAAGACTCGACATACCGGCAAGCCGTCACCGCCGCCGGCTCAGGCTGTATGGCCGCCATCGATGTAGAGCGTTTTCTAGAAACAGTGAAGGGTGATGCGTGATCAGTGATGGGCAATAACAAATCTGGATTCGACAGCTTACTTCCCACACTTCACCTATCACCGCTCACCCATCACTAAATTTATGCGCTGCGCCATCGTCCACTACCACGAAATCGCCCTCAAGGGCCGCAACCGCGAATACTTCGAAGAGCGGCTCGTCCGCAATATCCAATGGATGCTGAAAGACCTCGGCGTCAGACGCGTCGAGAATCTCCGCAGCCGGATTCGCATAGTCCTGCCCGAGGGGATTCCAGATCAGACCATCATCGACCGGCTGACCAGAGTCTTCGGGATCGCCAACTTTTCGCTCGCCCATGGGTTACCGCTCGACCTGGCCCACCCGGACCTGGGAGCGCTCAGCCAGGCGGTCATCGAATCGCTCCGATCAGAATCCTTTTCCACCTTTCGCGTCTCGGCGAAACGGGCCGACAAACGTTTGACCCTGACCTCGATGGACGTCGCACGGGACGTCGGGGCCGCGGTCTGTGAGGCAACCGGCAAGAAAGTCAGCCTGAAAGATCCCGACCTCACGGTCTATCTCGAACTGCTCTCCAAAGAGGCCTACTACTCGATCAAAAAGATTCAAGGGCCTGGCGGCATGCCGGTGGGGGTCAGTGGGAAAGTCGCCTGCTTGATCTCCGGAGGGATCGATTCGCCTGTCGCAGCCTATCGCATGATGAAACGAGGATGCCGGGCCCTCTTCGTCCATTTCTCTGGACGACCGCTCGTGAGCCGCGCATCGGAAGAGAAGGTAAGGGAACTGGTGCAACTCCTCACGGCCCATCAATACACGTCGAAGCTCTACGTCATCCCGTTCGGTGAGATTCAACGGGACATTGTGGCGAGCGCCCCGGCCCCCTATCGCGTGGTGCTCTACCGGCGCGTCATGATCCGCATTGCGCAGGAGTTAGCCAAACAAGAACATTGCTGGGGACTGGTCACGGGCGATAGTTTGGGACAGGTGGCGTCGCAGACACCGGAAAATCTCACGGTCATCGAAGAAGCGGCTGAGTTGCCTCTCTTACGCCCCCTCATCGGCATGGACAAGCTGGAGATCACCGATCAAGCTGAGCAGATCGGCAGCTTCGCCATCTCGATCGAGCCGGACCAAGATTGCTGCTCGCTCTTCACCCCGCCCCACCCCAGCACGAAAACCAGGCTCGAAGACATCCTGAGAATCGAACAGATGTTCGACATCGACGCGCTGGTGAAACAGGGTCTCGACAAAGCCGAGTTGTCCCAATTCACCTTCCCCCAGTAGCAGGCTGCTGCCAAAGACCGTGAAGCGTCCCTCGTGAAGCGTATCTCGTTGGGGATAAGAGCGTTCCGACCATACGCTATTGTCGATACGCCATATGCTCTTTTTTCTGACGAGATGCGAACGACGCTTCACGAACGACGAACTAAGAGCCTCGCTCATCGCCCAGGCTGCTGCACCTGCGCGAGCGCCTTGTCCTTCACGATTCGAAAATGCGCTTCCAGATCTCGTTTCATCGCAACTGCGACCAGCCAGTCCGGCACCACCGACTCAATCTCGACGGACAGTTCGAACTCGGCACTGGTCTGAGCCCCTCCCTCAACCGGCGTCAATTTCCAGCGGCGATGATAGCGGGTGAAATCTCCGCCTTTCAGGTCGGACAACAACTCTCCGTTTGGCAAGAGCCGCGATTCTGTCACCAGCCGGCGCTCCCCCGGCAATAGCGCATGTGCGATCCGCACATCCAGCGTAGTGACTCCCTCCTGAACACTCAAGTCGGCAATCCTCATCCACACGTCGAACAGTGCCGGCCAATGGGCATAATCGGTAAGGATCGACTGGATCACTGAAACAGGAGCGGGAAAGAGGACTGTGGCCGTCGCCTTCACGCCACCGGTCGGTTCCGTCCGAACCTCCAGCAGGACCGGCTCAGCCGCATGGCTCCAGCCGGACCAGCCGAAGACAAAGCAAAACATGAGAGCTACTGCCCGACACAACATGCCACGATTATATATGAGAGCCAGGCCAGTACTAGTTGGAGGCAAAACTATTTCACAGGATGCGCAAAATGACTGTCCAGCAAGGCCGCAGGCGGAGCAAGCACCGGAGGCGTACCCTCAGGGGTACGTTGAGGATGCTTGCGAGCTGAGAACGACGCTGGGGGGCTTTTCAGCATCCCGCCAAGCCGAGACTCGATTGACTCGTCCAAATGCCTCTGTGCTAGGATGCGAACGATGAAACAATTACCCTTCATATTGCTCATACTCATCGCCCTCTGGAGCCTGTCCTCAGAGGCGCAGGCGCAATCGCTCTCCGAGTCGACCGCCACCACGGAACAGTCTTGCAGCTTCGGGATGGCCAAGGGAGAGGCCTCGCAAAACTGTCACGTCCCCTTCCCCACCGGCTGTCTCGTGGCCAACGTCCCAGGCACAGACAAACCCTGGACGACCATCTCCAAAGGTGGCAAAACTTTCTGCCGGTTCGACGACAAAACCACGGACTGGAAAACCAAAATCACCGGCTCCTGCGGCCGCTGCAAGTCCGACCATTGCTCCGTCCAATTTATTGTTCGATTTGATTGCTCCCAACAAGCTCACTAGCCATGTCTTTGGCTCACGCCATCAAACGCGAAGCCCTCTCGCTGGGTTTCGATGCAGTCGGTATCAGTCGAGTGGCGGGCAGCAATCAGCCTTCAGCCTTCAGCCCTCAGCCAGACTCGTCTCTACCCCCTTACCCCAATATCCCCTTACCCCAACTCTTGCTCGGACGTCTCTCGGAATGGCTTCAACAAGGCTACTACGGCACGATGGCCTGGATGACTCGCGATCCCTCACGGCGAAGCGATCCACAGCTGGTCTTGCCAGGCTGTCGCTCGATGATCTCAGTCGGGATGAACTACTACACGAATAATCGCGCGAACGAGCAGCCCGGCATGGGCCGCATTGCCCGTTACGCCTGGGGAAAGGATTACCATACGGTCATGAGCCAGCGGCTCTCGCAGCTCGAAGCGAAGGTCGCGGCCCTGGCGCCAGGCGTGGCCACAAGAACGTACGTCGATACAGGCCCGATCATGGAAAAGGCCTGGGCGCAACAGGCGGGCCTCGGCTGGATCGGCAAACATTCCAACCTCGTCTCAGCCGAATCAGGCTCCTGGCTCCTGCTCGGAGAAATTCTGACGACCCTGGATCTGGAACCGGATGAACCGGCCACGGACCTCTGCGGAAGCTGCACCCTCTGTATTCAAGCCTGTCCGACCGGCGCCATCGTCGAGCCCTATGTCGTCGATGCCAGACGCTGCATCTCTTACCTGACCATCGAACTGCGCGGAGACCGGGAGGTCATTTCCGACGAGCTCGCCGCTCACATGGGCAATCGCATCTTCGGTTGCGACGATTGTCTGGACGTCTGTCCCTTCAATCTTCGATCGGACGCAACGAGTGAACCGGCCTTCGCCCCCAGCCCCTTGACCCTCGCCCCCAACCTCAAAACTCTGGCTCAGATCAGCGAGGAAAGTTTTGCTGCCACCTTCAAAGAGAGCCCCCTCAAACGAGCCAAGCGGAGCGGCCTCCTCCGCAACGTGGGGATTGCACAGGAGAACCTCACCAAACAGACAGGAAATCTGCCGTCCTAACTATCCCCTTCCCTCTTCAAAAGAAGAGGAGTACGCTATCCTTAGTAGTTGGCGGTTCGCGGGGAGGCGATTCATGCATCCTCCAATCCTGCTGCTCATCTCGGCCAATCCTCTCGTGTCCCTGTTACTTGAACAGGCCCTCAACCGCCGCGCCACCATCCTTCCCGCTGCCACAACCGAAGAGGCCCTCCGCCTCCTGAAAGACCAGACAGACCTGAAGCTCGTCATCTGCGACGAGAGC
>JAPLLI010000240.1 GCA_026387615.1 Nitrospirota bacterium | reverse complement strand
GGCCATGCCCCAGCTAAGGAGAAGGCTGAGGCCTAGCGAGAGGACGAGTCTCGCGATCATGGGTGCTCCACATGGTTGGGGTGGATATTGGGAAGGGGTGGCTGTGCGAGGGCCTGCCATTCCACGGTCTGGCTCAGTGCTCCGTGACGCCGCCGGTGGAAGCGTCTGGCGGTGCGGCAGTCTCGGGGGCGGCGCGTTTGCCCATCAACGGCGGCAATTTGGCGAATTTGTCCATCCGCTCGTCCAGCATGTTGTAGGCTTTTTGTTCGGCAAAGCCGGTTTTGTGGGTGCCTTTGACCATGGTCGTGCTGGCGGACATGAGCCGTGTGGCGTCCTGGGCGCTACAATGAGGACAGACTGTGTCTTCTACTCTGGCATGGACTGATTGGGTGGCGTCGAACTGCTTCTCGCATTTTCCACAACGATATTCGTAGATCGGCATGGTTCCTATCCTTCACGCGGGATAAAAGCCGGACAAAGAGAGCAAGTGCTCTTGACCAGCCGTTGAGTTTTGCCTTATTGTACACATCTTGTGGACATGACTTCTAGTGGCTGAAGAGGAGGATTTCGATGCCCCTGTTGATTCGGAAGTACAAAAGTGTCAGTGGAATGATGCAGGAAGAGCGGATTGACGATGAGGATCGGATCGCACGCTACATGAAGCTCTTCGATAAGGACGATATCAAGAAGCTCGAGACCGGTGTGAAGGTCTTCATTGAGAAGGACGAGTGGCAACTCCTGCCGTAAGCTGTCTCAAGCGTTGACGAGACATCCTCGTAGATTGCATCGGAATCTGATCGTGGCCGTGAGTGCGGTCAAGCCCTGAACGGTGAGACGAGGGCTGGGCCGCATTTCGTCTGAAAGGCGTGGTTGCTATGACCTATTGGATTCACATCGCGCGGTCGATCGATCGAGTCACGCTCCATAAGGATCGTTGCGCGGAGGTGCCGTCGTCGACGATCGGGTCTTCCAGCGACTTCTGGGAGGGCGGATGGTTCGACTATCCGGATAAGGAGCGAGCCTTAGCCGCGATGGAGCAGGCAGGGACGTCGGATCAGCGCCGTTGCGCTCTGTGCAAGGCCTGAAGAAGTGATGGGTGATGAGTGATCAGTGATGGGTTATTCAGACTCGGTTCTCTGGGCCAGTCTTTTCTCGCCCATCACTCATCACTGTTCACCTATCACATGATTTGATGCCACGATTTGCGCTCCTCCTGACAACGTTCATTTGGGGCGCGACGTTTCCCGCGACCAAAGCGGCGCTGGAGCAAATTCCTCCGCTCTCGTTTCTCTTTCTTCGGTTTCTTCTAGGCGCTGTCCTGGTCGGGATCGTGTTTCTGCTGTGGAGACGTCGCTTGCACCGCGAGCCGGTCGTTTTGCGGGCTGGCGCGATTGCCACCTGCTGGCTCTTTCTCGGCTATGTGCTGCAAACGGTCGGACTCCATTATACGACTGCCTCGAACTCTGCCTTTATTACCGCGCTCTATGTCGTCATCGTGCCCTTGCTCCTTCGCCGATTCGATCGGCGTGTCTGGCTGGCCACCGGGATTGCGACGGTGGGACTCTGGCTGCTGGTGAAACCCAGTGCATCCGGAAATCTCGGCGATCTGTTGACGCTGGGTTGCGCGCTAGCCTTTGCCGCACATATCGCCTGCCTTGAGCGGTTTACCCGCGAGGTCGATGCGCCCTCCCTGTTTGCCTGGCAGATGATGGCGATGGTCGTCTTGTTGCTTCCCCTTCTTCTGGTTGAGCAGGCGCCAACTGAGGCCTTTGCTCCGACGTCCATGTTGCTCATCGGGCTTGGGATCACGGGAGGACTGGCGACCGGAGCCTTTGCGATTCAAATGTGGGTACAGCGCATTTTACCCGCGCAACAGGTCGCCCTGATCTTTGCCTCGGAGCCGGCCTATGCCGCCTGGCTGTCCTGGTATGTCTTGGGGGAAACCTTGGATCTGCAGGGCTGGGTTGGCAGCGCCTGTATTCTCGTTGCGGTACTGGTGGGTTCATGGGGTAGCGGCTCCACATCGTCTGAGCCGGCTGTCAGGGCGGTTCAACCGGCATAGTGCGGTACAAGGAGTCAGATGGCACAAAAATTCGCCAATGGCCGTTGGGTGCAAGAGGGGTTTCTGGATAATCGCGTCGAGGGTACGATCGTGGGGCGGATTGTATTCGCGGTGATCGGTCCGGTCGATGTGTATTTACGGGGAAACTTCAAGGACGATATCGTAGGGCAGGTCATCCAGTTCCGGAATCCCAGGTTTGAGGACGAAGATCTTGCGGGCCAGATGATCGGTGACATGGAGAGCCCGCAGATCGGGGCAGTGAACCTGATCTCGTTCGATCCCCATCCGAACCTCACGCCGCATCCCTATATCGAATGGTTTTCGGCGAAGAAGAATCACTATCGGATTGAGCTCGAACCGGCTGATGCCTGGATCGTACCGGCTTCCGACATGGGGGAGATTGATCAGGTGAGTCGAACGATTCGTGAGGCGCTTGCCGGGCGGGTGGCCGAGCGAACACCTCAGGAGCCGACTGAGTGGGTATGACTCGCTAGTAAATGCGTGATGCGCGATGGGAGGTTCGAGGTTCTTGGTTCGAAGCTATGGGAACCTCGAACTTCGAACCAAGAACTCTTCCCATTTTGCGTGACTTAGACCGCGATGGCGTCCTGTTTGCTCTTTCCTTCGCGGACGTAGATCGGCACATCCTTGATATCCCAGACCAACCCCACCATTTCCATCATTCTCAGGCAATAGTAGGTCATATCGATCTCCCACCAGTAAAAGCCCTGTCTGGTGGATGCGGGATAGTAGTGGTGGTTGTTGTGCCACCCTTCGCCCATCGTGATCAACGCGAGAAAGAAGTTATTGCGGCTGGTGTCGCCCGTTTCGTACCGCTGCGAGCCATAAACGTGTGACAGGGAGTTGATCGTGCAGGTGCCATGCACTAGCGTCACGGTCGAGACGAAGAAGCCCCAAATCAACATCTGGGGGCCGTTGGTGCCAAGGCCCGGCGCATAGGCTTCCAGTAACATGCCCAGTCCGTACATGCCGAAGCCAGAAATGGTGGGGACGAGAATGTCGAACCGGTCCAGGAAGCGGAGTTCCGGGAACTTTGCGAAGTCGGCAATGTTCTTCAGGCGAGGGGCAAAGTGTGTTTGCGACGTGAACCAGCCCATGTGGGACCAGAGAAATCCTCCGTGAAGCGGAGAATGCACGTCATCCGGCGTGTCCGATGCAATGTGATGATGGCGATGGTGCCCGGCCCACCAGAGTGGACCTCGCTGGGCGCAGGAGCTTCCCAGGATTGCAAAGGCCAGTTGGCAGGCGCGGGAGGTCTTGAAGGTCCGGTGCGAGAAATAGCGATGGTACCAGCCGGTGATGGCGAACATCCGCGCGAAATAGAAGGCGATCGCGACGGTGACGGCGACCCAGCTCCATCCCACCCAGATAACCCCGAGACACATGAGGTGTACGGCGATGAGGGGGAAGCAGCGGACCCAATCTACTTTAGGAGGCCCCTCGACCTTCATGTTTTCAATTCCGGCCCAGGAGTCGAACAAGCGGAGCACCCTAACCCAGACCTCCTGGGATTTGGTGGTCTGTTGAGCAGATACGTCGGACATTCGCTTACCTCCAGGTCAGGGATCTATGGTTCACTGGGGCGTGGTACAAGGCTCCGGCGTTCCGGTTGGGCTGCGTGACATTGCGGCGCTTGAAAGGTGTCTCCTCGGGCAGGCCGCAGATATGGGACTACACAGACAATGCTCTGGTAACCCAGTCGTGCAATAGAAATATTATACACAGAACCTCTCGAAAAGTGAAACAGGGCTTTCGGGGTACGGGTTTTTTTATTCTGGCAGCGGTACGGGTGATGGGTTTTTCTAGTTCTCTGTCGTAGCGATGTATCGGCGCGCGTGTGTTTCATTGTGAATTGACACATTCCTCCCCTGATCTCTAGAATGCCCCAATGATAAATGATCGTTTTCTTAAAGCGTGCCGGCGTGAGCCGGTTGATTGTACGCCGGTCTGGTTCATGCGCCAGGCTGGGCGATATATGGCCGAATATCGGGCTCTTCGGGCGAAACATTCGATGCTGGAGTTGTGCAAGACGCCGGAATTGGCGGCGCAAGTCACGCTGCAGCCGATCGATCGTTTCCCGCTCGATGCCGCCATTATCTTCGCCGACATTCTGTTGCCGCTTGAGCCGATGGGGCTCAACCTGGAATTCGCGGAGGGCGAGGGACCGGTCATCCATAATCCGGTGCGGGACCATGCGGCGGTCGAGCGGCTTAGTGTCATCGACGGGGGCGAGCTCGACTATGTGGCCGAGGCCATCCGTCAGGCGCGACGCGCCCTGAACGGGCGGGTGCCGCTGATCGGATTTGCCGGGGCGCCGTTCACCCTCGCCAGCTATGCGATCGAGGGCGGGAGTTCGCGGAACTATCTCCTGACCAAACAGATGATGTATTGCGCGCCGAAGACCTGGCACCTGCTCATGGACAAGTTCGCGCGGGTCATCACCGGCTATCTGCGGCAGCAAATCAAGGCCGGCGCGCAGGCGATTCAGCTGTTCGACAGCTGGGTGGGCTGTCTCTCGGTCGGCGACTATGTCGAATATGTGCTGCCGCATGTGCAATTGATTTTCGAGGGGCTGAAGCGGGAAGGCGTGCCGATGATTCATTTCGGCACGGGGACCTCGGCCATGCTGCGTCAGATGCGGCAGGCGGGCGGCGATGTCATCGGGGTCGACTGGCGCATCCCTCTGGATGAGGCTTGGGCGATCGTGGGCCATGATGTGGCGGTGCAGGGCAATCTCGATCCCTTGACTCTCTATGCTCCGCTGCCTGAAATCGAACGGCGCATCGAAGATATTTTGCGCAGAGCCGGCGGGCGTCCGGGGCATATCTTCAACTTGGGCCATGGGATTTTGCCGACGACGCCGATCGAGCATGTGGCCGCGGCTATCGATATGGTGCACCGGTTAAGTAAAAAGTAAAAAGGCAAAAGCGGGTGCGGCGATTAGACCGAACCCTTTGTACTTTCACATTGGTACTTTTGCTTTGGAGTAAGAGCGATGCCGGAATCGAAACGCCCGACTGCCGTGCTCCTCATGGCGATGGGCGGGCCGGATAGTTTGGAGAATGTGGAGCCGTTCCTGCTGGATGTGCGGGGAGGCCGTCCCACACCGCCGGAACTGGTCGAAGAGATTCGGGAACGGTATCGGGCTACGGGTGGAAAGTCCCCGGCGGTCGGGATCTCTAAGGATGTCGCGAAGAAGCTCGAACAGCGGTTGAACGAGTCAGGCGATAAACGGTATCGGGTCTACGTCGGGTTGCGGCATTGGCATCCCTTCATCAAAGAGACCTATGCTGAATTGCTGGGCGACGAGCCTGAACAGATTATCGGTCTCTGTCTGGCCCCGCAACAATCCTCTCTGAGCACCGGGGCCTACCGGAAAAAAGTTGAAGAGGCCCAGGCGGCGCTGCAGAGTGCCTGTCCGGTCAGTTACGTCGGCAGTTGGCACAGGCATCCAGGACTCGTCGCGGCCATTGTCGAAAATATTCAACAGGCCTTGCTGAAGTTTCCTGCCGAGGTGCGGGCGACGGTGCCTGTGCTCTTTACCGCGCATAGTTTGCCGGAACGGATCGTGGCGATGAAGGACCCCTATCCAGCCGAGGTGCAGGGCACGGTCGAGGCCGTGACATCGTTGCTGGGCAAGCAGCCGACGCGCTTCGCTTATCAAAGCCAAGGCCGGTCTGGAGAGAAATGGCTGGGGCCGACGGTCGAGTCGGCGGTGGAAGAGCTGGCTCGCGAAGGCCATCACTATGTATTGGTGGCGCCGATCGGGTTTCTCTGCGATCATGTGGAAACCTTGTACGATATCGATATCGAATTAAAACGGTTTGCGGCCGGGTTCGGCCTCCAGCTTGAACGTATCCCCATGTTGAACGACTCGGCTGCGCTCGTCGATACCCTGGTCTCTGTGCTCAAGGCCCACGAATCATCGCTCTGCAGTACCTCGTGAACAATCTTCGTACAGTGGCTGTTATCGGTGGAGGGATCTCCGGTCTCTCGACTGCCTATGCCCTTTACGAAAAGGCTGCGGCAGCCGGTATCCAGATCCGTTGCACAGTCGTCGATGCCGCTCCTTCTTGGGGAGGCAAGATCGTCACCCATCGGGTTGGTGATCTCGTCACGGAGGCAGGCCCCGATTCCTTCCTCTCTCAGAAAACAGCTGCCATCGAACTTTGCGCCAAGCTGGGGTTGACCGATCAGCTCATCAATACCAACGAGACCAGCAAGAGGGCCTGTGTGTTTTCGCAAGGCCGTCTGCGTGAACTGCCAGAGGGGTTGGTCGTTATTTCTCCCAATCAGCTGGGGCCCTTTCTCCGGAGCGGACTCTTGAGTTGGTCCGGTCTTGCCAGAATGGGGCTGGATCTGGCGATGCCGGTAAAACGGTCGTCTAGCGACGAGTCGCTGGCTGGCTTCTTCCGGCGACGTATGGGCGGTCAG
>JAPLLI010000099.1 GCA_026387615.1 Nitrospirota bacterium | reverse complement strand
CAGTATCAAAACAGACGGTCTCAGTCCCCTGGCCTGCCGCAGCCGCAGCGGAATTGATGCCAAGGTGGGTCATGCCGGCGAAGCCGATTACAGGCTTGCTCATATCGACGCGTCCTTCTGCGCATCTTGCCCCAACCGGCGAAGGAGACCATTAAGCCACAAATCGTTACTTAGGTTGGTCGTTGCCCCCCTCTGGCAGAGGGACTTGAAGTGCTCGTACTCAAGCGCCCAGGTCGGATCGTCCTGCGCGAGGATCACGGACTCCTCGGGCGGGCGTCCGGACGGCAGGATGCGCGTACGATGGGTGAACGTCGAGGGACCCCATTTACAGAGCGAACGGATATGTGCCGTCCCTTTTTCTGCGAAAATGTCGCAGGTGAAGTGATTGCGCCAGGACAGGAGGGTCATTTCAAATTCCAGCTTAGGGCTGGTGGTTTTCGAGGCCATGACCACGTGATCGGGGGCGCGATTTTCGAAACAATCGGCAGAAACGATCTGGAAATCCTCGCCGAGATCGCCGAACCAGAACTTCGCCGTATCCAATAAATGAGAGCCGAGATCCGGCAGGACTCCCGCCCCCTGATCGCGCCAGGCCGAATCGCGCACGAGCCGCGCGGTGCCATTGCCGTAGAACATGCGGCAGCGGTAGATCCGGCCTAATTGGCCGGAGGCGATAAGGTCGCGCATCCTGACGTAATGCGGTTCGAAGCGATGATTGTAGGCCGTGTAGCAGACTACCCCATTGGCGCGTGCGAGCTGCTCGAGCGTGACGATCTGTCGATCCTCTATCGCCCAGAGCGGTTTCTCGATCAAGACATGCTTGCCGTTCTTCAGCAGATAGCTCAGCACATCGATTTTCGGCTCGTCAGGGATACACACGAAGGCTGTATCGTAACTGGTTAGGGGGACGTCCTCGATGGCACGATACTCCGAATCACGATTAACCGGGTCAACCGAGGCAACATAATCCACTCCGGCGAATTTCCGCCGCTTGTGTCCCTGCACACCAAGACCGATGACAATGGCTTTCATAAGAGAGGGTTATCGCTCCGCTAGGGGTAGCGGGAAACAGGGGTAGCCAAAAGAATGAATAGTAGGGGAAGCAGAGGGAATACAGGAAGGGATAAGGTCATCGGCCCCTTTGTTTTTCCTGACCCTACCTTACTATCCCTCTACCCCTTCTCCATTACCCCGTTATCCCTGCTGTCATGAATTCAATGGTACTTCGCCTGCCGTTCGACCATGTCGATCTTGTGGCGCACGTCATCCGGCGTGACAGGAATATTCCCATCGCACTCGCACTCGCAGGCCGCAGCCATAGAGCCGAGAATAGTCGCCACGGCCTCAGACTTTGTTGCCAGCATGGACAAAGTAGCATAGGCCAGCAATGCGTCTCCGGCACCTACTGCGTCCACCAGCCGCTCAACAAATGAATCTATGATCACAACAGAGTCCAGCGCCTCATGATTGCGGCTCCGGCAGGTTAGCACTCCCCGCTCACCAAGTTTGAGCATCAAGGTTTTACATTGCGCCAGGTCGTACAGATCAGAAGAAAGCGGCCTGATGCCTGAGTCCTGATCCGCGAGCGCAAAACGAGCTTCCCGCTCATTTGGCGTAATCAGATCGAATTTTTTAAAGTCGGTGATGTTCCCCCATCGGCTGGCGACCTGGCTGTCCGCCACCTTATACACATCGGACGGGATCGCCTCTATCAACCGCGGAATCGTGCGGCGATTGAACAGGCCGTGCCGGAAATCGCTGAACACCACCGCATCGCACGGCGTAGCCGCAATGGCCTGAGCCAACTTCTGGACGATATCATCCGAAATAGACCGATTATCCAGCGTATCGACCTTCAACAACCGATAGCCGCCCGCCACAATCGCATTCTTGTTGGTCGTCGGCCTGGTGGGGTCAATGATCGGACAACATTGCACACCTGACTTCTTCAGCCCTTCCAACACGAACTCTTTGAAGGCATCATCACCCAGCACCGTCGAGAACTGCACATCTGCACCGGCTGCCCGCAAATGTTCCGCGACAACCGCGGCGCCACCGATGTAATCGTCCCGGCGTTCATACAACACGCTCATAGTCGGAGTTTTGGTCTGACCGCCGATCATCGCTGTCTGGGTGTAACTATCTACAATCGTGTCGCCAACGACATGAACCCTCTTGCCCTTGAAACGATCGAGGCAGCTGCGCAACGAATCGAACGTCAGTTTCTCGGATTCCATGAAGGTCAGCAGCTTTTCGATCTTGATGGCCGGCGGCGCCAGATCGATCAGCTTCGACGAGGAATACACGACGTCGCCAGGCGTGAAGATGATCTCACCGCCATAGGCGTGCAGCGTGTCCGCCTCCTCCTGCGTTTTTGCCGGCAGGCCGTCTGCCGTATATTCATATCCCTTCGCAAAGAAATCAGGCTGCAGCTTGCTGATATTCTTGATTGGAGTTCCGTTCGTATCGATGATGACGTAATCGACGATTTCGTAGGCGGCCAGATTGAGCGCTCTCAAGTCCTGCGGAATGTGAGGGCGATACTGGCCCTTATTGATATGCTTATCTGCCGTCAGGCTGGCAACCAGAATGTCGGCCTTGCTCTTGGCGTAGATCAGATGGCGCAAATGGCCGGGATGCACCACGTCAAATACCCCGTGGCACATGATGACTTTTTTCTTGCGAGGATGGGGACCGAGAATGAGCGAAAGGTCCTCCACCGACTTGATCTTGTGGGAATACTGATCGGTCAGCGACGGCGTCTTAGTATTCATCGGCTCCCCAAATATTGAAACCAGGTCTTGGTGGCTTCAGAGATCGATTGGGTATCCCACAGAGGGGCCTCCCGCCAATAGTCGATTTCCGCCACAATCTTCGCGACACCCTCCTCGAACGAAACCAGAGGAGCCCAGCCAAGATCCTTTTTGATCTTGCTAATGTCGGCCCAGGTACAGTCCGGCTCTCCCGGACGTTTCGGAATGTACACGACCGGGCCGCCCAACAATTCAACAAGCCGATTCACGGACTGAGGATTGCCTGCACCAAGGTTCCAGGCCTCTCCTACTTTGTCCGTTTCAGCCGCTGCGAGAAAGGCTCTCGCCACATCCGTCACATAGAGAAAGTCACGCTTCTGGGTCCCGTCTCCTACCACCGTGAACGGTTTCCCTGCGAGTTTCTGACGCAGGAACACGCCAAACACAGCGCCATAGGCGCCGGACGTGCGCGAACGAGTGCCGTAGGCATTGAAAATACGAATCACGTTGACCGGAAGGCCATAGACGTGACGCCAATGCAGCACGGCCTGCTCGCCCATATATTTGCTGAGCGCATAGGGATATTGCGGTGCAATGGGATGGTCTTCCCTGGTGGGGACTGGCGCCAGGCCATAACAGGACGAGGAAGCGGCATAGACGACCTTGCGCACGCCGGCATGGCGTGACGCCTCCAGCACATGCACCGTGCCCTGCGCATTGGCCGACATGTATTCGGTCGGCCGCTCGATCGATGGCACAATGTCGCCGATCCCGGCAAAGTGAAAAACTAGCTGCGCACCGGCGAACACCGCATCGTTG
This sequence comes from Nitrospirota bacterium, assembly GCA_026387615.1. GTDB lineage: Bacteria > Nitrospirota > Nitrospiria > Nitrospirales > Nitrospiraceae > Palsa-1315. Next base: position 9,308 of record JAPLLI010000099.1, on the reverse strand, counting down.
GGAACCAAAGCCCTGACATCTCGCTCGTCAAGGCTCACATCTGAATTGGCCTGATGTCGCGCCAGATTCGAGGCTCGGCCACCGATGAGACTGTCGATCACATGCACGCGAAAACCCCGGTCGACCAAGAGGTCAACCATGTGGCTACCGATGAACCCGGCGCCTCCGGTCACGACAGCAAGGGGACGGCTACTCATCAGGATGCCCGGGTTTTCTTAAGGATTTTCACGTTGTAGTACCGGTCGTCTGTCATGCTATCAGGAAGCTTCCCTGCGCGGAACGCCCGACAAAGATCTCGAACGGCATCTTCAATCGACCGTTTCGGCGTAAACCCCAGTTTCGCGGCGATCTTGTCTGACGTGATCCGGTAGGACCGGTTGTCGTTCGACGGAGTCGTCACGATCGGAATCTCGCCTTTCTCCGCAAACTCTTCCTGAGTTACCTTTTTGACAATCGTGGCGATCTCCATGATGCTCTGGTTCTGGTACCCGGCATTGAAGATCTCCCCGGCGATCTTTTCGTCAGGCAGTTCCAATAAGAGCTTATACAGATCGCACATATCCTGGATATGCAGGTTGGGGCGCTGTTGCTCCCCGCCGAACACCGTGATCTTATTATTGTTGACCGCGTGGTTGGTCAGGATGTTGACCGACAGATCCAGTCGTTGCCGCGGGCTGTAGCCACAAACGGTGGCCGGACGAATCACGACGCAGACGAAGTCCTTGGACTGGTGCTTAAAGAGCAGCGGCTCACACATGCCTTTGAACTTGTTATAGAGCGTGAGAGGCACCAGCGGGTGCTCCTCCGTCACTCTCGGAGATTCGGAATAGCCATACACCGATGACGAGGACGCGTAAATGAACCGCTTGACCCCTTGCTCTTTCGCCGCCATCACCATCGGCTCAAAACACTTGTAATTGATTTCCTCGCTGAGCTTCTCATCCAACTCAAAGCCGGCATCGTTGGAAATGCAAGCCAGGTGGATCACCGCATCTATGCCCCGGCAGACCTCCCGCAATTTAGCAGAATCACGGATATCCCCTTCGATAATCGTGAGGTGCGGCTGAGGTTTCAATTCGCACCCGAAATACATGATGTCGTACACCGTCACATTGTAGCCGGCTGTCAGTAACTGCGGGGCCAACAGCGTGCCGACGTAGCCGGCGCCTCCAGTGATCAGAACATTCTTTATCATCGTGACTCCTGCATAATTGTCTCAAGTTCGGTCAGGTGGTGGCGATTTGGGGAGCGCAGGGGATGGTGTATCCGGCTGCCGATGCGTCGCGATAGAACATCTCCACAGTATCAAGCGAATAGGCCGCATGATCCTTGCCCAGCAAGGACAGCTTATTGAGAATGTCGTTCGTCGCCGTGATGATGTGGCAGCCGACCTCATCAGCTTGAATGATATTGAGCAACTCGCGTGGGCTGGCCCAGATGAGCTCGGCCTTCGGCTTCGCTTGCATAATTTTGAGCGCCTCGCGCATCACTGGCACCGGGTCCACCCCAGTATCCGCAATCCGCCCGGCAAACACCGAGATGATCGCCGGCGTGCCGGCTGCGAGCGCCTCTGTGATGGCCCGCACTTGTTCCAGCGTCATCACCGCAGTGACGTTGAGCTGAACCCCTGCCTCGGACAACCGGCGAATAAGAGGACCGGCAAATTGACGCTTCGTGTTAGTGACGGGAATTTTGACATTGACGTTCGAGCCCCACGAGGCGATTTCCAGCGCTTGCGACTCCATCTCCTCAAACTCGTCGGCAAACACCTCGAACGACACCGGCCGATCCGGCACTTCGCGCAACACTTCTGACGCGAAGGACTTGTAATCAGAAATCCCGACTTTGCGCATCAGCGTGGGATTGGTGGTAAAGCCTTTAATCCAGGGCTTTGCATACATGGCCTTAATGCCCGCGATATCTGCCCCATCGGCAAAAATTTTGACTTTCAGATCACTCAACTTAGCCATCACGCGCTCCTCTTTGCTGATTCGAGACTGGCATGGTAAAGAATATAGGCTGAGGCTTGCACGAGATCTGCACAGGTGACGTCGGGAACATCCCGCAGCGTTTCCGCATAGCCTCGATCAATAAAAACAGTAAAACAGCCGGCCGCCCGGCCACATCCGACATCACGCCACCGATCCCCGACCATATAGCTTCGCGCGAGATTGATGCCTCGCTCCTGCGAAGCCTCTAGCAGCATTCCTGGCTTGGGTTTATAGCACAGGCTGGTCGGGCTCTCCACCTCGTAACAGACCTTAATATCATCGAGCGGGAGCTCGTTCCGCAATCGCTGATGCATGGCCTCAACAACTTCACGGCTCTGAAGGCCTCGTGCCACATCAGGCTGATTAGTCACCACAATAAGCAGAAATCCCGCTTCATCGAGTTCGCGTAACGCATCCAGCACACCGGGCAGGATCTCGAACTCAGCCAACGTGGCTGGCGGATACGGCTTTCCCTCGCGCACCACGGCCCTATTAATAACGCCATCACGATCAAGAAATACGGCGCGAGACATGCCGCTCACACCGGTGATGCCTTGACCGTGCTCTCCCACTTGGTGCCGGCGATCTGCAGTTTGGGGTGAGACACCAGACAATGCCACACCACCGCCTGAAAGGCTTCAGTGTGGGGCGTCACGTGGGCGGCATTGATGGTGGGAACGACGACCACCGCATCCCCCACTTTCTTAGTATACCCTCCCTGTCGGCCCACCACGCCAAAGATTTTCATCCCTCGCCCCTTCGCCTCATCGAGCGCGCGAACCAGATTGGCACTGATATTTTTCTCCGCATCGCCGCCGCCCACGGAAAATATCAACAAGGCATCGTCCTTATCTGCACGGCTGACCTTCAACCAGCCGGCAAACACCGTCTCCCACCCTTCATCATTGGTGCGCGCGGTGAGCTCCGAGACATTATCCACCGGCGTATAGGCTTCAATGCCGCACAACTTCCGAAAGTCATTCACAGCATGGCTGCAATTCGCCGCACTCCCACCGACTCCCATGAGGAATAGCCTGCCACCACGGTCGCGCAGACCAACCAAGCCTTCAGCGATACGCTCGATCATTTCATAGTCGATGCACTCAGTAATCTGAGCAGCCTCGATAAGATACAGCTTGGCATGAGACATCTCGTGCTTCCTCCTAGATCCCTAGACGACTGCAGGATGTTTTAGCATAGTCCCCGGCGCCCATCAATCAAGGAACATGCGACTCAAATGCTCCCATTCGCTGAGGAACAATTTTCAGTTTCCCTACCCGACCATGCCTACGACATATTCCGCAAAGGGAGCGGACGAGGTAAAGGCCGGAGACACGGCATTAAGGACGTGGGTGGATCGAGGCCCTGGCTCAATCACAAAATCGCTGAGCAGCTCGACCTTTCTTGTGTCGACCAGCTGAGCACGAATTCCAGGCTCTTTACCAGTGAGCAGATCGCCAGGCTCAAACCCCACCGCCAACGCCTCCGCTTCTCGACAGAATCCAGAGCGAGAAATTTTTGCCAGCTCCCCCAAGGCGATCGATCGAAAATGGTCCCGATTCCTGCCGAACAGTCGTAGCAAATACTTGACCATGGCCAGTCCATCTGCCGCATTGGCCCCGGTCAGGCCTCGATATTGCTCCCTGCCTAGTAATGGAAGCGCTGATGGTCCGACCGTCACTTCTCCATCGGGACGACGAGTGAAATGCACGCCTAAAAACGGATTCCTGAGGTCTGGCACTGGATAAATATTCCCTCGCACCTGCACCTTCGACTCCGGCCTGAGCCGGTAAAATTGTCCCCGAAAGGGCAGGATACGATAGTGCAGGCCTACGTCGAAAGCATGAGCAATCCGATCTGCGAACAACCCCGCACAATTGACGAGGTGCCCATAGGAGATCTGTCCTTGCGAGGTCTTCACACAATCGACTCCTGTGCGCGAATGCCAGGCACAGCCCAACTGAAGCTCCACTCCCTCTTGTATTGCGTCAGCCACGATCGCTGCCATAACCCGCTGCGGATTCACGACTGCCGTATCCTTCACATACAATGCCTGCCCAACAGTTTTCGCGCAGGGCTCGATCTCTTTGAGCGCCTGCTCATCGACCAAATCCACGCGCACCCCATTCGCAAGCGAACGGGCATGCAATTCGCGCAAAGCCGGCAGCTCCGCAGCCGTTCGCGCAACGATGACCTTCCCATTGTCGTTTAGCGGGATCCCCTTCAGCCTGCAATACTCGCGCATCCGCCTGTTGCCCTCGATACACAACCGCGCCTTCAACGTGCCTGTCTTGTAATAGACTCCAGCATGAAGAACTCCACTGTTTCTCCCGCTAGCATGTTGCCCCGCGGACGATTCCTTTTCGATGACGACGACCTTGGCATGGTGCCGACGGCGGAGCTCACGCGCAATAGACACGCCGATGACTCCCCCACCAATCACCAGAAAATCACACTTTACAACAGCCATTGATCCTCACATCCTCCGATTGTGACTCTCACGCATACACCGACGTCACTCGCCTCGTTTTCGTATCGCTTAGCTTTTAGCTTTTGGCCAATCTCTTCGTCTAGTCGGCCTGGTCTATCAGGAGAAAAAGTCTTTTCTGTATTTCCAGCCAACTGGCCGGATAGACCGGACAGACCCAATAGACCATTTTGCGCAGCTCCGCTCTTTCACTTACAGCCTCCAAATCGTACGCACAATTCCTGTCACAGACGAAAATGCCACACCTTAATATCACTACCAGAAGCTCAGCACCGGCCCCTCTCAGCAATCTCAGCTAAATCAACTATTCTTCACATGCTGCCGCATGATGACCCAAATCTATGGCCACCATCCTTTGCCGATGAAGTTTGATTCACGACGCTACCTGCCAACCCTTGGCTTCAAAACAGCACCAAGATTTCGCTAACACATCAAGCACATATGCGAAACTCATCATCTCCTAAAGATCTATCATCCATTGCTACCGTTACCTCCAGAAACTTATAACACAGCGCACGGCAGGTGAAAACAACAGCTATCTTGGTCTATCTCAGAAATAACATCGGCAGTCTCATCGGTGCTTATTTGCGGGGCTCCTCATCCCTGCCCTCTCTCCGCATACAGAGGCATGTCACCGCCATCGCAAACTTGCCCTTGACGCCAACGACAAGACAGCCATCAGCTTGAGTACATACCGCGCCCCCATCAATAGCCTCTGAGGGAGAATCACACGACTGAAACCGGAATACCTGAATGACTATTTAATTAAATGGAACGGTGCGAGGAGAGAAAAGACAAGCTGGCGAGAACGGCACGTTGGACAAGGGCAACTGATCGATGTTTCGAAACCGTTTCGTGCATGCGCACAACTGCCTGAAGACAATTCTTATCCGTAACACTTATCGATCAGCGTATGCACATACCGACATCGCTCATACCGCCTTATCAATTTGTGCTTGAGATCGTCCCAGCGCCTGGCAGCCCAATTGCCTCGTACGGTTCGATTCCACTTCTTTTTAAAATGGGCGAGATTTTCGGCTGGATAGACCTTGGTTTCTGATCGCTTGATGGCATCCTGCGTCACCATGCTGAAATGGTGGATGAGCACCGAGCCCGTCAGGCCAGCGGAGAACCCGGCTGCCTTCGCGCGCCAAAAAAAGTCGATATCTTCACAACCCCCATAAGCAAACGCCTCGTCAAACAACCCGACACGATCAAAGACGTCTCGATTAATCACCATGCAGGCGCCATAGAGCTCTGACCGCGTGGCATCTTTGCATGATTGCGTAAACTCAACGGCATAGGCATCCAAATCATAGTTCAAATGCCCCTCTCGCGCAGCAGGACTCACAATCCCGTGCCCCTCCTGCTCCATGAACTTCACCAGCCCCTCGATCCATCCCTTCGTCACGACGATGTCGTTATTCAAAATACCGACGACATCCCCGTGGCTGGCTCGTACTCCCTGATTCCAGGCCTTGGCGCAACCGAGATTGTGCTGATTGGTGATAACCGTCGCCTGCACGTCACGCAAAAACTCCTGCGTCCCGTCAGTCGAGGCATTATCCACGATAATGAGTTCGTAGGGCTGATCGGTGCAACGGGCAATGGACTCGAGACATTGCTTCGTATAGTCCAGCTGGTTATAGACGGGGATCACAAGACTCACTGATTTTACGGACCTGGTGCGACTCATGCCATGCTCCTGATGACTGTAACAAGCCGGAAGAAATGGTTCGATCGAGAGAACCGCTTCCAGAACGGCATCAAAACATTCTCAGCCGGGATTCTTGTCACTCAAAAAACCAACAATCTTAGCCCCAAGTTCAGCCAGCCCCCCTCGATAGGGTGCCTCCGTGATCAGTGGACCATAGTGCGACACGGTCCCTTTCATCTGCTCCGCTGCCTGCCGCTGCCGGTCGAGATTCTTCTCGATAATCTTCAGGAAGGTTGCCTCAAGCACCTGGCGCGAGGCCTTCCACCCATCGATGCCATAATCTTGAAATATCGGGAGGGCTCTCGTCTTATTGACATCGACCGGGTGATCCTTCGCATTCGTTTCCTGATAGAGCTCATTGCCCCACCGCTTCGGCTCTTCCGACACCCTCTGCCAGTGTTTCGAAATACAGTGAAACCCCTGCTGCTCTAATTCTCCCCGCAAGAGCACACAGCCGATCTCTTTCCCCAACGCATTCATATCGCACAGTATCTGAATATCTGTAGAAATCCCCTGGAAAATGCCTCGCCGGCACACGATGGCCTTCGGATCTTTCGAGAGGGCGAAACAGTCCTTCCCCTTCTCCATATGCTGACGGATGGCGGCCCATCCTTCCGGAGAGACCAGACAGTCTTCCGGCAAAAACAGCCAATAGTCTTCCTCGCAATTTGCATCGCACAGCAGCCAATTGTAGGACACGTTCTTCGGAAACGGATTGCGGAGAATCCCTGCCTGCCGATGAGGGAACGCACAGCCATTCTGCAGCACACTTAACCGGACCCATTCTTCTGGGTAATGGCCGATTTGCTGCTCCAGATACTCGACGTGCAACGCCTCATCTCGTTGCTTGTCCTGCGGATACAATGGACTGGCACAGACAAAAACCTGCAGCTTCATGCTGACCCCTCTCCCTCACGTTCAAAAACCAGTCCCATCACACATTCTGCTTGCAACGAGCCAGCAACTGTTCGGCACGCCGCTCGCATGTGTGAAATTTCAACAGATACTCGTGCCCTGCACGGGCAATGGATTCCCGCTCGGCATCGTGGGACGCATAATAGCGGACCAACTCCGGCAAATCACTCAAATCGGGCCGACAGAACAGGGCCTGCTGGCCATGCACGAAATTATCAGGAATCTCGATATCGGGCGGCTCAGAGAGCAGGAGCGTGCCAGAGGCGACGATTTCCCAATAGCGAAGCGTATCGAACCCGCCTCCTCGAATCGACAGGGCCATCTTAGATCGGCCAAGCAATCCATAGTACTCGGCCTGCGATAGTTTTGTCCCCCGCTGCACAGCAGTCACAGGTGGATCGCCTGTGAGCTTGATCAGGAGACGTGACAGACCACTCAAAATCTTCGACTGACGATCTTCCGCCTCTGCGTAGACCCCACCCTGAAATCCGATCCCATGAGCCCGACGCAATATTTCAACTGCCTGCCGACGCTTGGGATGGGAAATCCTCGCAGCATAAGACACATCCACATCCCGCGGAACAATCGGAATGGCTGGAAGCGTATCCAGCGCAACGGCAAGAGGAAGAGGATGGGTCCGTTGAGCCAATGCAACATCCGCCCTGCTCCGGCTAAACCGCCGGACCAAACCACAGAGCCCTCCGTCACGGTGGAGACGATATTCCCGCTTAAAATAGAGAGCACAGTGATACCGATGAAACAGCTCTCGCCTGATCGTCGCATCGTCCTCGCCATCAAGAAGGACCAACGGAGGCATCACTCCGCAATGCGAAAACGATTCCCATGCCCTGATGGCCCCAGGCCTCGGTGACGAGAGGATGGCAAGATCGAACTGCTTGTCACGCAGTAAGGCCGCAACCTCCTCTTCTTGATATCGGCGTCCGGGAATCTGGGGAGCATAATGCACGCGGTGGAGTGGATCGTGGTACAAGGCCTTATAGGGATAGTCAACGACCTGGTCAGACCCGAGAGTCCGACAGAGCCCCACGTAGAGCAAATCAGCGAGGTAATCTGGCGCTGAGTCGGTCAGATAAAGAATCCGCATCTACCTATCCTTGAGAATCGTCATGCCGCAGGCTGTTGATAAAGGCCGCCAGCTTCGTTCTCGCATCGTTCAGACCCTCAACGTACCCAAAGGGTACGCCTCGGCCCTTCACTCGCTGCGGCCTTGCTGGACGGTCTTTCTGAACAGCCTACAACTACTTCTGAGAACGTCCCAGATTGTTCTGGCATGAGCATTACCTCAGTGGTCGGGCAGTTTGTCACTAACCTGCTAGCCAGCATGCGCGGTTGGCGAACTACCAGTCCCCAGCAGCTGGACTGTTGCCGCATAGACCTCCTGCACCGATAGCTGCTTCATGCAGTTCAATTCGCCCCGCTCACAGGTCGGATGAAAACAAGCCCGGCAGTCGAGCCCTTTATACAATACTTTCATCCTGTCGCCACGCGGCCCCCATTCATCGGGATTCGAGGGACCGAATAACGCCACCATCGGCGTGCCGACTGCCGCGGCGATATGCATAGCGCCACTATCGTTGCCAACGAACAAAGCTGCGCGTTTCGCAATCGCGGCAAACTGCTTGAGCGTCGTCCGGCCTGCAATACTGACCGGGCGGCTTGTCGCCGCCTCGTGAATTCGTTGCGCCAGCGCCTCTTCGTCCTTGCTGCCCCCGATAAGAACCTGACAGAGGTATTCGCTCGTCAGACGGTCCGCCAGTTCGGCAAATCGTTCAGCAGGCCAGGCCTTGAACCAATAACGGGCGCCAGGCTGGACAATCATGATCGGTTGATCTCGTCTGATACCGAGTCGATTCAGCAACTGGTCGGCCGCAGCCTCATCCTCCCCTGTCAACCACAGCCTGGGAGGCGTCTCGCGTGCGTGGATACCCAGCGGTTTCAACGCCGCCAGGTCCCGGTCAATCCTGTGCCGCAAGCCAGGCTGAGGCGGAACCACTGCTGAGTAGCAGATCCCTCGCCGGCGGTGCTCGTCGTTGAAGCCAATCCGGACCGATGCCCCACTGATCCAACTCAAAAACGCAGAGCGGTCTCCATCCGTTAAATCGATCACGGTATCGAATCGCCGACGACGTAGTTCGACGATGAGCCTCCATTGCGCGGCCACAGACCCCTTGTCGAG